>CAYQVL010000420.1:0-2003 GCA_964420825.1 uncultured Sphingomonadaceae bacterium | reverse complement strand
AATTCCTGGCGCTCACCGGCGCGCGTATCGATGGCGCCGAATGCCTGTCGCTGGGCCTGGCGACGCATTATTTGCCGTCCGAAGTTCTCGACACGGTTAAACAGCGGATTGCACAAGACCCGCAGCATATTGCGCAGATACTTGGCGATGCAGCGATTGAAGCGCCGACGGCGCGGATAGAGTCAAATCGCGAGCAGATCGACCGATTGTTCGGATCGGATCGCTATGAGGAAATCCTCGCCGCGCTTGATGCCGACGGATCGGATTGGGCGGTGAAGGAACGTGCGACGCTTGGCGCCAAATCGCCGCAGACGTGTAAAGTCGCGCTGCATCTTTTGGCTCAAGGCAAGCATCACAAGGATTTCGCCGACGAAATGCGCGTCGAATATCGCGTCGGCGCGCATGTCGTTCAGCGCCATGATTTCCTCGAAGGCGTTCGCGCGGTGATCATCGACAAGGACAATGCGCCGCAGTGGAATCCGGCGACGCCCGAAGAGGTCGGCGATCACCTGATCGACCAGATTTTCGCGCCGCTCGGTCCCGATGATGAATGGACGCCGCTGCGCTGAAGCACTTTCTCCACCGTGGGCGTACTGCCAGTCATATCATCTTAACCATGATTCCGGTAGAATCGGCACCATGGGAACAGTGATCGATTTCGAGACCGGGGTTGTCGCGCAGCTCAAGGCGCGTGCGCAGCGCGCTGAGGAAGACAATCAGGATCTGCTTGCCTTTGCCCGCGGCCATTCGGGAGCGACGGCGGCAATCCATACCGCCGTGCTCGCGGCGATCGAAGCCGAGGGGCTCGATCACGTCATTCACATCGTCACGCAGAACTGGCCCGATATGCTCGGCGTCGATGCCGTTAGCCTGGCGCTCTATGTGGGTGACACCGCGATCCGTGCCGATGCCTCGGGGATGCAGTTTGTCGAGCGCAAGCTCGTCGAACGCGCCACCGACCAGATTGAAGGTGTTTTGCTGCGCAGCGCCGAACGCGGCCATCCGCTCTTCGGGCCGGCGTCCGAATTGATTCGCGCCGAGGCGCTGGTCCGGCTCGACAACGATCCGCCACTGCCTTCGGGCCTGCTGGCGCTGGGCCAGCGAGAAAGCCAGGGCATGGAAACGCGCCACGGCGCAGAGCTGCTCGGTTTTCTCGGCGATAGCCTCGCGCGGATGATCGGACGATGGCTGCTGCCCTGATCCTCGACATTCATCCGGCGGCCAGCCTCGCCGATGGCTGGGCCGCGCATCTGCGCCGCGATCGACGGCGATCGCCGCATACCGTTCGCGCCTATGTCGCGACCGCGCGCCGCCTTATCGACTTTATCGGACGCCATCGTGGAGACGCTGTGACGCCGGCCATCTTGCGCTCGCTCGAGGCCGCGGATTTGCGCGCTTATCTCGCGCATCGCCGCGTCGAGGGACTTGCAAACCGCTCGACAGCCCGCGAACTTTCGGCGGTGCGCGGTTTTCTCGGTTTTGTCGCCGGCGAAGCCGGGGAGGAGGCCGATCTTCCGCGCGTCAAAGGGCCCAAGCTCAAACCCGGCGTGCCGCGTCCGATTTCTCCGGGCGAGGCCGTGGCGCTCGCCGAGGATGTCGCGGCGCAAGCCCGGGAACCGTGGATCGCCGCGCGCGACTGGGCGATATTGCTGCTGCTTTACGGCGCGGGACTGCGCGTCGGCGAGGCGCTCGGGCTGACCGGAGCGGTGCTGCCGCTCGGCGAGACGCTCAGTGTCACCGGCAAGCGCGACAAGACGCGGATCGTGCCGCTGCTGGCCAAGGTGCGCGCGGCGATCGACGCCTATGTGTCGCTTTGCCCATATATCATCGGCCGCGAGGACTGGCTGTTCCGCGGCGCGCGTGGAGGGCAGCTCGGCAGCGATGTCGTCCGGCGTTCGGTACGCGGTGCGCGCACGCGGCTCGGCCTTTCGGGGAAGACGACGCCGCACGCGCTACGCCATAGCTTTGCAACGCATCTGCTCGCGCGCGGCGCCGATCGCGTC
>CAYQVL010000419.1:0-2005 GCA_964420825.1 uncultured Sphingomonadaceae bacterium | reverse complement strand
TCGGGCGCGGCGAGAAGACCTCGACCTCGGACGACACCGGCGACACCGTGCTGCCTGCCAAGCGCCATGCGGCGGTCTCGCCGGCCTATATCGACAAGGGCCGCCCATGAGCGCACGCACGACTGTCGATCTCCTGTGGGTCGAAGGACGGGTCGAGCGCTGGATCCGCTTCGGCCGCATTGTCGAGGAAACCATTCGGAGCCGTTCCGAAAGCACCGTCGGCTTCGATCCCGGCGCCGTCTTCGCCTTCGTCCGCTGGTCATCGAATGACTACGGCACCGTCGAAAGCCGGATCGACATCCTGCGCGCCGCGCAGCCCGGCGAGCGCTGCTCCACCGTCCCGCATGTCTCGCCCGGCGGCGAGATGCTGCTGCGCCTGTCCGGCTGGCCGAAGGTCGAAGCGGCGCTCCTCGCCATCGACCAGGTCGAGGCGCTCGGGCTCGCGCCGGAGGATGTCTGTCCCGATCATTGGCGGCACGTCCACAACCGGCTGACCACAGGTCTCGACCCCCGCGCCTACACAGAGCTGCGGCACGAAGCCTGGCTCCAGCGCCGCGCGGTGACGGCATGATCCGCGCACGAAAGACCCTGCTCGCGATGGGCGCTGCGCTCGCGCTCCTCGGCGCGTCCGCTGTCGTGCGCAACGAACCGATCGTCGTCTGGAACGCGTCGGAAAGCGTACCGGTCGGCTTCTATGCCGTCACACCGATCACGCGTCCAGACATCGGCGACCTCGTGGCGGTGCGTCCACCCGAAGCGCTTGGCCGTTGGCTGGTCGGGAACGGCTATCTCGGCCCCGACACGCCGCTCCTGAAGCGCGTCGCCGCGTCGCCGGGAAGCGAAGTCTGCAGAGAGGGCACGACGATCACTGTCGATGGCGCCGCCGTCGCCGAGGCGAGTGAACTCGACCGGCTCGGCCGATTGCTGCCGGTCTGGCAGGGCTGCCGGACGCTCCGCGACGGCCAGGTCTTCCTGCTCAACGCCGACCATCCGGCGAGCCTCGACGGACGGTATTTCGGGCCGCTTGACGCTGACACAATCATCGGCCGGGCGACGCCGATCTGGACGCGGGAGGGCTGAGCCATGCGCATCCTTCCGCTTTCCGGTCGTCATACCATCGTCGCCTCTGTCGCTGGACTGACGCTTGTCGCGCTGCTGTTCGCCGCTACGCCGAACGCGTCCGCACAGCCATCTGACTACACGCGAGGTGAAAGGCCAAGCGCCGTGCGAGCGACTGCGTTCGACACATTCATCGCAGAAGCCGCGGTGCGTTTCGGCATCCCCGAGCACTGGATCCGCGCCGTCATGCAGGCAGAAAGCGCGGGCGATCCGCGCGCGGTCAGCCGCGCCGGGGCGATGGGTCTGATGCAGATCATGCCCGCGACCTGGGCCGAGCTGCGCGCGCACCATGGCCTCGGAGCGGACGTGTTCGACCCGGGCGACAACATCCTCGCCGGCGCCGCCTATCTTCGAGAGATGTACGACCGCTTCGGCTCGCCCGGCTTCCTCGCGGCCTACAATGCGGGACCGGCGCGCTACGCCGAGCACCTCGCCACCGGACGCCCACTGCCGCGCGAAACGCGTGCCTATATGGCGACGCTGGCGCCATTGATCGGCGACTCATCCGTCGCGCCGCTGCAGGCCGAAGTGCCGGTCCGGACCGCACACTGGCGTGCCGCACCGCTCTTCGTTGCGCGACCTGACCCGCGCTCGGGCGGGGGCACGCCCACCAATGAATCTGCAGCGGAACGACCGTCACGCCGCGCCCCGAATGATGATGCGCCATCGCCAAACGCCACTGCGAACGGGCTGTTCGTGCGCGCAGGCGCGGAGGGATCGCGATGACGGCCCTGTTCGCAGCCAAGCGCGTGCTGTCGCGCCCTGTCGCAGTCCCGGGCGGAGTGCGGGGCACGGAGCGTGGAACAATGGCGGGAGGGCGAGATAAAAGCGCCCGCCCACGAGTGGGCTATCGCGCTGTTGTTGTTGATGTTTTTGCGGCCACCAC
>CAYQVL010000418.1:0-2008 GCA_964420825.1 uncultured Sphingomonadaceae bacterium | reverse complement strand
CGCGCGCTCGCAGATGACAATGCCGGTTTGGCTGACCTGCGCCCCGGATCGCCGGAGCCGCGGGACCCGGAGATGCGCAGACGCCTGATAGGCCGTGCGCAGACGCTCGAACGCTTCGGGCTCGCGGACCGTCAGGCCCCGGCGGTCTGGTCGCTGAAACCCGGCCTCGAACAGACCCTGCGCGAGATGGCCGACCGGGGCGACATCATACGCACCATGCACCGCGCTCTCGGAGGCCCGGATCGCGCCCCAGCCGACTTCGCGATGCACACCATGCCCGCCGAACCGATCCTCGGACGGCTGGTCGAACGCGGCCTGCACGATGAGCTTTCCGGCGAAGCCTATGCGGTCGTCGACGCCGTCGATGGGCGTGTCCACCACCTGCGCTTCACTGACATCGAGGCGACCGGCGACACGCCGCCCGGCGGCATCGTCGAGACCCGGACCTGGTCGCCGACCGAGGGCGGGCGAGTGCGCCTTGCCCTCGTCGGCCGGTCCGACCTGTCGCTGGAGGCGCAGCTTGATGCGGACGGCGCCACCTGGCTCGACCGGCTGGCGCTCGCCCGGACCCGCGCCCCGCTCAGCCATGGCGGGTTCGGCGCAGAGGTGCGCGCGGCGCTGGAGCGGCGGGCCGGTCATCTGGTCGCGGAGGGTGTCGCGACGCGGACGGGGCGCGGCATCACCTTCGCCCGGGACCTGCTCACCACCTTGCGAAAGCGCGAGCTCGACGCGGCCGCCGCGAAGCTTCAGGCCGAGACGGGGTTGGCGTTCCGCACATCCGCCGAGGGGGAGAGCGTCGCGGGCATCTACCGCCAGCGCCTCGACCTCGCCTCGGGCCGCTTCGCCATGCTCGACGACGGCATGGGCTTCGAGCTCGTTCCCTGGAAGCCGCAGCTCGACCAGCATCTCGGCCAGCACATCGCCGGCACGGTCACGTCGAGTGGCGGCATCGACTGGACCCTCGGCCGCAAGCGCGGGCTCGGCATCTGACAGAGGACAACATGAGGATGAGCAACGACCGCAGTTCGCCCGCCACGAAAATCCTCTGGGGCCAGATCGTCATTGTCTCGGCCGTCGCGCTGCTCTTCGTCTGGGCCGCGACGCAATGGGTGGCCTTCCGGCTCGGCCATCAGCCGCAGCTCGGCGAGCCGCTGAGCACCATCCTCGGCTGGCCGATCTACGCGCCCTGGAGCTTCTTCGTCTGGTGGTACTGGTACGACGCCTATGCGCCGCGCATCTTCGTCGAGGGCGCGATCATTGCGGGATCGGGCGGGATCGCCGCCATCGGCGTCGCGATCTTCCTGTCCGTGCTGCGCGCCCGCGAGGCGAGCGACGTGACCACCTATGGCTCTGCCCGCTGGGCGGGCCGCAAGGATGTCGAGGCGGCGGGCCTCTTGGGCGAGGACGGTGTGGTACTCGGTCGCTACGACGAACGCTATCTCCGTCATGACGGACCGGAGCATGTGCTCTGCTTCGCGCCGACCCGGTCGGGCAAGGGCGTCGGCCTCGTCGTGCCCTCGCTCTTGACCTGGCCGGGCTCGGCGATCGTGCACGACATAAAGGGCGAGAACTGGCAGCTGACCGCCGGCTGGCGCGCGCGCTTCTCCCGCGTGCTCCTGTTCGATCCGACCAACCCGGAGGGCGCGGCGTACAATCCGCTGCTGGAGGTCCGGCGCGGTGACAGTGAGGTGCGCGACGTGCAGAACGTCGCCGACATCCTGGTCGATCCCGAAGGCCAGCTCGAGCGCCGCAATCACTGGGAGAAGACCAGCCACTCGCTTCTCGTCGGCGCGATCCTGCATGTGCTCTACGCCGAGGCTGACAAGACGCTCGCCGGGGTCGCCGCCTTCCTCTCCGATCCACGCCGCCCGATCGAGGCGACGCTCACGGCGATGATGCATACGCCACATCTGGGCGACCGGCCGCATCCGGTGGTCGCGCAGGCCGCGCGCGAGCTCCTCAACCAATCCGAGAACGAGCGCTCGGGCGTGCTCTCGACCGCGATGAG
>CAYQVL010000417.1:0-2010 GCA_964420825.1 uncultured Sphingomonadaceae bacterium | reverse complement strand
CCAGGCTGCCCAAGTTCGAAGTCGGACACCGGCCGCAGTCTGGGATTGTTCATGTCGTAAAGCAGCGCGCCATCGACCCAGACCATTTGGGGGCGAGTGTAAACGCTCAACGGATCGCCGTTCCACAGCACGACATCTGCCCGCTTGCCGGCAACGAGGCTGCCGGTCTGGTCGGCGATACCCATAGCGCGCGCCGGATTGATGCTGAGCCATTGCCAGGCGACCTCGTCGGCAATGGTAAGCCCCGCCCTTCGCCCGTCGGCCAGCGCCTTGGCCGCCTCCTGGTTCAATCGCTGGATACCGTTCTCGTCGTCCGAATGGACGATCGCGCAAGCGCTGGCATTGTGGACCATCGGAATATTTTCGAACACGGTGTCGTAGGCTTCCATCTTGAAACCCCACCAATCGGCCCACATCGCCGCGCAGATATCCTCCTCGCGAAGCAAATCGGCGACTTTATACGCTTCGACAGCATGGTGGAAAGTCGAAATACGATAGCCGAACTCTTGGCTCATATCGATCATATTGGCCATTTCGTCGGCGCGGTAGCAGTGATTGTGGACGAGGATATCGCCAGCCATCACGCCGGCCAGCGTTTCGAGCATGAGATCGCGTTCGGGGCGCGTTCCACCATAATCGCGATATTCCTGCCAGCGCCGTTGATAGCGCTGGGCGTCGATCCAGTCCTGGCGGGCGACCGCGATATTGGCCATTCGGCTCGCCGGGGTCTGATTGCGGCTGCCATAGACGCGCTTGGGATTTTCGCCGCACGCCATTTTGAGGCCATAGGGCGCGCCGGGCATTTTCATCGCCTGCATCGTCCGCGCCGGAACGTTGCGCAACGTGACCGAGCGGCCGCCGAATAGGTTGGCCGATCCCGGCAGGATGTTGAGTGTCGTCACGCCGCCATTTGCGAGGGCGCGGCTGAATCCGGGATCTTGCGGCCAGACGCTGTGTTCGGCCCAGACGTTGGCGGTGTTGGGGTTGATCGCTTCGTTGCCGTCGGAGGTCGCATCGACCGAAGGCGAAGCATAAACGCCGAGATGGCTGTGGATATCGATGACGCCCGGCGTCACCCACAGCCCCTGCCCGTCGATTACCGTCGCGCCCTCGGGAATCGCGACAGTCTGACCGACCTCGACGATTTCGCCATCGGCGAATGAGATCATGCCGTTGTCGATGCGGCCGCCTTCGCCGTCATAGATCGTGGCGCCGCGAATGACCGTCGGCACTCCGGGATAGCGTTGATAGGTCGATGGATAGGGGTCGGGGTCGAACGCCGAAGACGCCGTGCGTTGCGCGGAGGTTCCGTTGCTCCCCGAACTCGATGCCGTGCTGTCCCCTGTCGTGGCGCAGCTCGCCAGTATCAGCGCGGCCGCAACCGCCAGTCCCCTTGCAATCATGGGCGCACTTCTCCGCTGGTGTCTATGCCTGCCGCTTGCGGCTCGGCCAGTGCGCCCTGTCCGTACATGTCGTCGCCGACATTGTCGTCGCGCAACGTATCGAGATGCATCAAGCGTTTGATGAAGACCGACACGACGATCACGAGCACGCCGACGCCCATCGCGACAAGACCGATGGTCTGGTAGATCGACAGCGTAGCCTCGCGGGTCATTAGGCCGTCCTCGCCGCCGGTTGCCGCGCCGATCATGCCCGCTATGAAGTTGCCGCCTGCGCTGGCGAAGAACCATGCCCCCATGACGAGGCTGGCGAGATGGCGCGGGGCGAGCCGGTTCATCGCGCTCAGGCCCACAGGCGACAGGCACAGCTCGCCGGTCGTGTGGAAGAAATAGATGCCGAACAGGAAGATCACCGGCACCATCGCACCGGGGCCGACGCTCACCGCGCCCCAAACCAGCACGAGGAACCCGAAGCCGAGCTGGATCAGCCCGAGCCCGAACTTCGCCGGCGTCGAGGGCTCGAGGTTACGTTTGCCGAGAAAGGTCCACAGCCAGGCGAACAACGGCGCCAGCAGGATGATGTAGATCGGATTGATCGACTGGAAGATCG
>CAYQVL010000416.1:0-2028 GCA_964420825.1 uncultured Sphingomonadaceae bacterium | reverse complement strand
CTCAACAAGGCGATCTTCCACAAACTCAAGATCGACAGCAGCTTTGTCCGGGAATCGGACAGCCGCGACGAAACGGTATCGATCATCAAGGCGATCGTCATGCTCGCCAACAGCTTCCGCCTCCAGATTACCGCCGAGGGCATCGAAACCCCCGACGATTTCAAACGGATGCGCGATCTCGGCTGCCACCAGCTTCAGGGATATCTGTTCGGCCGGCCGCTGCCCTTCGCCAAGACCCTCGAAATTGTCGGCACGCGCTGGGAGCACCGGCTCGTCGGTTAGGCCGAGCCGGTCATTACGGCTTTCCACCTCGTCCCGATTCTCGGCCCTGTCGCGACGAACTGTTAACCAAATGCTGCTACCGCTCAAATGAGCAGGAGAACGGGATAGATGGCCTCGGTCGGCAGCAAATTGAGGCATATAACGGTTGCCGAAAACTCGCTTGCACGCCAAGTGCGCCAGGCGCTCGTCGGGACGCTGTTCGCCACCCCGATGTCGCTGGTCATCGGCGCGATTACAGGCAGCGTTACCGCCGCCACGATCGCCTGGGCTACGGGCAGCACCAGCATTCTTGTCTGTTCGATCGCTCTCCACATCGTCGGCGTCCTGCGTGCGATATCGGCGTTTGCCTATCACAAATTCGAAAGCGGCGGCTCGCATCGTTTGCGGCTTCAGTGGGAAAGGCTCTATGAGATCGGCGCGTGGCTCTATGCCTCGCTGCTCGGGCTTCTTGCTTTTCTGACGCTGACGACGACGGCGAATGCAAGCCTGCTGCTGCTCGCGGTGACGATGGCCACCTGTTATGGCGGCGGCGTGGCTGCGCGCAACGCCGGCCGCCCGCTGATCGCCGTTGGCCAGCTTTGCCTATGCGTTCTCCCGGTCTCGGTCGGTCTTGCTCTGGTCGGCACCGTCGTCAGCTGGACGCTCGCAACGCTGCTCATCTTTTTCATCTTGGGCATGATCGATATCAGCCTGCAGACCTATGAAGTCGTGTCTTCGGCGCTATCGGGAAAGCATGAGAAGGGCGAAGTCGCCGAACGGTTCGAGAAGATGGCGCGCAGCGACATGTTGACCGGCCTCGACAATCGTCTCGCCATGCAGATGCGGCTCGGCGACCTGCTCGACGCGATCGACGAGCATCCCGAAACCAAGCTCGCGGTGATCTGGATGGATCTCGATCATTTCAAGGCTATCAACGATACGCTCGGGCACCTCGCCGGCGACAAGGTTCTCATCGTCACCGCGCAACGCGTCAAGGCGCTGCTCGGCGACCGCGGCTGGGTGTCGCGGTTCGGCGGCGACGAATTCGTCATCATGGCGCGGGTCGCGAATATCGAGCAAGCGACATCGCTGGGCCGGGAAATTATCGAATCGATTTCGCAGCCGGTCAGTGTGCACGATCACAAGGTCGAAGTCTCGGCATCGCTCGGCATCGCGGTGGCGCCCGATCACGGCAAGCAATCCGAAATCATGCTCAGAAATGCCGATATCGCATTGTATCACGCGAAGAATAACGGCGGCAAAGCGCACTGCTGCTTCGAGCCGTTCATGCATGAGGATTTCCTCATGAACCGTCAGATCGAATCAGGGCTTCATGGCGCACTCGCCAACGACGAGTTCGAGCTGCTGTTCCAGCCGATCGTAGATCTCGAGAGCGGCAAGACCAAGAGCTGCGAAGCGCTGCTGCGCTGGCACAACCCCGAACTCGGCAGCATCGCTCCCGACATATTCATCCCTATCGCCGAAAACGCCGGATTGATAGGCAATATCACCGAATGGGTGCTGCTGAAGGCATGCGAGGCGGCTGCCTCCTGGCCCGATCATATCAATGTTTCGGTCAACATCTCGCCGGCGCTGCTCAGGCAGCCCAACCTGCCGGTGACGATCATCGAGACGCTGGTCAACACCGGCATGGTGGCGCGCCGCCTCGAGCTCGAAATTACCGAATCGGTGCTCCTCGACAAGAGCCCGCAAACCAATTCCCTGCTCCGCCAGCTACAGAAAATGGGCCTGGGCCTGTGCCTCGAC
>CAYQVL010000415.1:0-2035 GCA_964420825.1 uncultured Sphingomonadaceae bacterium | reverse complement strand
TTGCGGGCATCGACCGATCCGACGACGCATTGGCTGCCGAAGCGCTCGGCCATTTCGGCGACGAGCTCGGGCCGCGCGACGGCGGCCGAGTTGACCGCGACCTTGTCGGCGCCGGCGAGGAGCAATTTGCGCGCGTCCGCGGGCGAGCGCACGCCGCCGCCGACGGTCAGCGGCATGAAGCAGACCGCGGCGGTGCGCGCGACGATATCGAGCAAGGTGTCGCGCCCTTCATGGCTCGCGGTGATGTCGAGAAAGCAGAGCTCGTCGGCCTCGGCCGCGTCATAGATGCGCGCCTGTTCGACCGGATCGCCGGCGTCGGCGAGATCGACGAAGTTGACGCCCTTGACGACTCGGCCGCCGACGACGTCGAGACAGGGAATGATGCGCGTGCGGACGGTCATCGCGCCGCCAGCGCCAGCGCGGTGGCGAGGTCGAGCGTACCATCGTAGAGCGCGCGTCCGCAGATAACGCCTTCGACGCCCGACGGAGCGTGGATATTGAGCGCGTGGATATCGGCGATGCCCTTGACGCCGCCGCTGGCGATCACCGGGATATTCGTGGCGCGCGCAAGATCGACGGTCGCCTCGACATTGCAGCCCTTCAAGAGGCCGTCGCGGCCGACATCGGTGAACAGCAGCGCGGCGACGCCGGCGTCCTCGAAGCGCCGCGCCATATCGATGACCGCGACTTGCGAGGTTTCGGCCCAGCCCTGCGTCGCGACGAAGCCGCGCTTGGCGTCGACCGCGACGACGATGCCGCCGGGGAAATCGCGCGCCGCCGCCTTGACGAAACCGGGATCGGCAAGCGCGGCGGTGCCGATGACGATGCGCGCGACGCCGAGACCGAACCAGCGCTCGACCGCAGCGCGATGGCGGATACCGCCGCCGAGCTGGACATGGCCGGGAAAGCTTTCGACGATCGCCTCGACGGCCCCGGCATTCTTCGCCTCGCCGGCAAAGGCGCCGTCGAGATCGACGACGTGGAGGTGCTCGGCGCCGGCCTCGGCGAAAAGCCGCGCCTGATCGGCCGGATCGTCGCCATAGACGGTGGCGCGCGCCATATCGCCCTCGGCGAGACGCACGACCTGACCCGCCTTGAGGTCGATCGCCGGAAAGACGATGATGCTCATGGCCGCCACTCCAGAAACCTTTCGAGCAGCGCGATCCCGTAGCGCTGGCTCTTCTCGGGATGGAACTGGACGCCGATCATATTGGCGCGGCCGATCGCCGCGGTCACCGGTCCGCCGTGATCGGTGGTCGCGAGAACGTCGGAGCGACGGTCGGCGCGGACGCCATAGCCATGCAGAAAATACGCCTCTCCCGCTTCGATCAGCGGCGGATCGGCACGCGGGATCACATCGTTCCAGCCGATATGCGGGATTTTGAGCTGAGGGTCATCCGTCGTCAGCGGTTCGACGCTCCCGCCGATCCAGCCGAGCCCGTCATGCGCGCCATGCTCCTCGCCGCGGCTGACCATCAGCTGCATGCCGACGCAAATGCCAAGGAATGGTGTTCCGCGCGCGATCACGGCTTCGCCCAGCACGTCGATCATGCCGGGAAGAGCGGCGAGCGCGGCCATGCACGCGCCGAAAGCGCCGACGCCGGGGAGGACGATGCGGTGGGCTGCGGCCACGGCGTCGGCGTCGGCGGTGACCGCAACGTCGTTCGCGCCCGCGGCGATCAACGCGTTATGGACCGAACGGAGGTTGCCGGCGCCGTAATCGATAAGGGCTATTGTCTGCGCCATCCACACTCCGTTAGCCCTGAGCCTGTCGAAGGGCGTTTCGCAATTTGCCAAGCGGGCTTCGACCGGCTCAGCCCTAGCGGTTTTGGGGGCTATCCCCCCAGCATGCCTTTGGTCGAGGGAATCGCGCCGCCCTTGCGCGGGTCGATCTCGACCGCGTCGCGCAGCGCGCGCGCCAGGCCCTTGAACAGGCTCTCGACGATATGATGGTTGTTCTCGCCGTAGAGCGTCTCGATGTGGAGCGTTATCCCCGCCGAAGCGGCGAAGCTGTGGAACCAGTGCTTGAAGAGCT
>CAYQVL010000414.1:0-2035 GCA_964420825.1 uncultured Sphingomonadaceae bacterium | reverse complement strand
GCCGATAATGGTGCGGACTCGACCGAAGGCACCGCGAACGCCGGCGGTGCTGGCGCCACCGGAAGCGACGAAAGCGGGAACGCAGGACTGGCCTGCGGCAGCGGTTCGATCGCCTGCGCGGCGAGCGGGGTTGAGGAGATCACGACGAGCGCGGCGAGCGCGGTCATCGCGGTGCAAGGGGGTGAGGGTTTCTGTTTCATAACCCAATCAACGTATCGAACGGAAAAAGGTCATCGGCGATCTTGAAATGCGGGACGGGCCGAGCCGGCAGGTCGGCGGAGCGACAATATTCACTTGGCGTTAATGTTCGAAACGCGTGTTTCGCGCTGAGCGCCTCATGCGACCGGCGGGCCGATTGACACCCCTCGCCCCCCCTCCTATATCGCCTGCACACCACCGTTGCCCTTCGAGAAATGACGCGAATTTGCGCGCCGCGTTATAAGAATGGATCGGCCTGCGGTTCACATAAGACGCTTGAAGCTGCCGAATCCTTTTTCAGGAAGGGAATCGCGCGGCTTTTTGTCGTTTGTGCGTAATCCAATCGAGACCAGTGAGGCAAAGCGAACCAATGGCGATCAAGGCAAAGGCTCCCGAGCACCGCACCAAACGCATCCGCAAGATTTTCGGCAATATCCACGAAGTCATCGAAATGCCGAACCTCATCGAGGTTCAGCGCGAAAGCTACGAACAGTTCCTGCGCTCGCAGCCCGAAATCGATTATGTCTCGGGGCTTGAAAAGACACTGCGCTCGGTATTCCCGATCCGTGACTTTGCCGGCACCGCCGAACTCGATTTTGTCCATTACGAGCTCGAATCGCCCAAATACGACACCGAGGAATGCCGCCAGCGCGGGATTACCTATGCCGCGCCGATGCGCGTGACGCTCCGCCTGATCGTTTTCGAAGTCGATCCCGATACCGAAACCCGCTCGGTTCTCGATATCAAGTAGCAGGACGTCTACATGGGCGACATGCCGCTCATGACACAGAACGGCACCTTTCTGATCAATGGCACCGAACGCGTCATCGTGTCGCAGATGCACCGTTCGCCTGGCGTCCTCTTCGATCACGACCGCGGCAAGACGCACGCATCGGGCAAATATCTGTTCGCGGCGCGCATCATTCCCTATCGCGGGTCATGGCTCGATTTCGAGTTCGACGCCAAGGACATCGTCAACGTCCGCATCGATCGCAAGCGCAAGCTGCCGGTCACCGCGCTGCTCCACGCGCTCGAACTGAGCAACGAGGAAATTCTCCAGCATTTTTACGACTCCGTCGTTTACACGCGTGCCAAGGACAGCTGGGAAATTCCGTTCGTGGCTGAAACTTGGCGCGGCCTGAAGCCGACATACGACATCGTCGATGCGAAGACCGGCGAAGTCGCTTTTGCCGCAGGCCAGAAGGTCACGCCGCGCGCCGCAAACAAAGCCGAGAAAGACGGGCTCAAAACACTGCTCATCCCGACCGAAGAGATTTTCGGGCGCTACAGCTCCTTCGACCTGATCAACGAGAAGACCGGCGAGATATATGTCGAAGCAGGCGACGAGATTACCGAGGAAAATCTCGAAAAGCTCGACGCCGCCAAGGTCAAGACGCTCGAATTGCTCGATATCGACCATGTCACAACGGGCCCGTGGATTCGCAATACGCTCAAGGCCGACAAGGCCGAAGATCGCGATTCGGCGCTGTCCGATATCTATCGCGTCATGCGCCCCGGCGAACCGCCGACACGCGAAACCGCCGATGCGTTGTTCGAAGGCCTGTTCTTCGACGGCGAGCGCTATGACCTTTCGGCGGTGGGCCGCTGGAAGCTCAACATGCGCCTCGAGCTCGACGCGCCCGACACGCTGACGACCTTGCGCCGCGAAGACATCCTCGCGGTGGTCAAGGAACTGGTCGACCTCAAGGATGGTAAAGGCGAAGTCGACGATGTCGATAACCTCGCCAACCGCCGCGTCCGTTCGGTTGGCGAATTGCTGGAGAACCAGTATCGCGTCGGGCTGCTGCGCATGGAGCGCGCGGTCAAGGAGCGCATG
>CAYQVL010000413.1:0-2043 GCA_964420825.1 uncultured Sphingomonadaceae bacterium | reverse complement strand
CTCGACGACATGGTCTTTTTCGACCGGGTCGATATAGCTCGTCAGCCCGACGACCTCGCCCTCGTTGAGCGCCGCGAAGGTGATCCATTTGCCGGCATCGTGAAAACGCTCGCGCGCCGCCATCACGCCATCGAAATCCTCGCCGGTCATATTGACCGGATAGATATCCCAGATCTCGGGATCGGCCGCGCAGGCGGCGCGCAGCGCCCGGTAATGCGCCGGCGCCAGCGGTTCGAGACGCACCGCGCCCTCGGTCAGCGGCCGGGCGAGCTTGCGGAGTGTGTCGGACATGACGGCCCCTTGGCAAAAGTCGGTATCGAAAGGCGCGTTTGGAACGGCGGGCGCGGCGAAGCAATCGGGCGCCGGCCTATTCCTCTTCGCCCAGGTCGCGTGCGACGTGCGGATCGCGCAGCAGCGCGTCGATATGGCCGCCTTCGTCGAAGCTTTCGTCGGCGACGAATTTGAGCGCGGCGGCATATTTGGTGTTGACGCGTTTGGAGACCTCGCCGCGCAGATAGCGGACATGGCGCTTCAATGCGGCCAGCACCTCGGCTTCGTCGGCGCCGAGCAGCGGCTTCACATAGACCGTCGCGTGGCGCAGGTCCGGCGACATGCGCACTTCGGTGATCGAGATGCTGTGGCTCGCCAGCGTCTCGTCACGGACGTCGCCGCGCGCCATTATGTCCGAAAGCACATGGCGCACCTGCTCGCCGACGCGCAATACGCGCACGGAACGGGTTTCGGTGGTCTTGTTCATGAGTGAGATATAAGCGGTTCGTCGCGAAAAATCCTCCCCGGCTTTGGGCCGGGAAGGATTTGATTACAGCGTCCGCTCGCGCTCCTCGACCTCATAGGTCTCGACGATGTCGCCGGCCTTGATGTCGGTCGTGTTTTCGAGCGTGATGCCGCATTCGAGCCCGGCGCGGACTTCGGGAACATCGTCCTTGAAGCGCCTGAGCGAGGATATCTGGCCGTTATAGATGATGACGTCGTCGCGCATCACCCGCGCATTCAATGCCTGGCGGATATAGCCTTCGGTGACGAGCAGACCCGCCGCCTTGCCATGTTTGCCGGCGCTGAATACCTCCTGGATATCGGCGCGGCCGACGACGGTTTCGATGCGTTCGGGGCCGAGTTCGCCGGCCATCTCGGCGCGGATTTCGTCGAGAAGCTTGTAGATGATGTCGTAATATTCCATCCGCACGCCGTCGCGCTTGGCGAACTCGCGCGCCTTGGCGTTGGCGCGGACGTTGAAGCCGAGGATCGGCGCGTTCGAAGCGCCAGCCAGCGTGACATCGCTTTCGGTGATGCCGCCGACGCCCGAATGGAGCACGCGCAGCTTGATGTCGTCGGTCGATATCTTGTTGAGCGAGCTGACGATCGCCTCGACCGAACCCTGGACGTCGGCCTTGACGATGACCGGGAATTCGATCGCCTGCGCCTCGCCCATCGCCGAGAACATATTCTCGACGCTGGTCGGGATCTGCGTCGTGCGCGCGCGGTTGAGCACGTCCTGGCGATAGGCGGCGACCTCGCGGGCGCGCGCCTCGTCGGGGACGACGGTCAGCGGATCGCCGGCGCTCGGCGCGCCCGACAGGCCGAGCACCTCGACCGGCGTCGAGGGCCCGGCTTCCTTGACCTGCTTGCCCTTGTCGTTGACCATCGCGCGGATCTTGCCGCTCTCGGCGCCGGCGACGAAGATGTCGCCGACCTTGAGCGTGCCGCGATTGACGAGCACCGTGGCGACCGGGCCGCGACCCTTGTCGAGCTTGGCTTCGATCACCGTGGCTTCGCCTGCGCGGTCGGGGTTGGCCTTGAGCTCCAGAAGCTCGGCCTGGAGCAGAACCTTCTCGATCAGCTTGTCGAGGCCGGTGCCCTTGAGCGCCGAAATCTCGACGTCCTGGACGTCGCCCGACATCGCCTCGACCACCACTTCATGTTCGAGCAATCTCTCGCGGACCTTCTGCGGATTGGCGTCTTCCTTGTCCATCTTGTTGATCGCGACGATCATCGGGACGCCCGCCGCCTTGGTGTGATTGATCG
>CAYQVL010000412.1:0-2046 GCA_964420825.1 uncultured Sphingomonadaceae bacterium | reverse complement strand
ACCTCGGGGCCCGCCGGACGCGGCGGGCCCCTTTTTTCTGCCCGCAGGCAAGGAGATTTCATGGAGAGCACTGCATCGGATATCGCGCGCCGTCTCGCCCGCGAGGCCGAGGCGGTCTGCCGTCATTACCTGTCGAACGGCCGCCGGCAAGGCCGCTACTGGATCGTCGGCGACGTCGACAACACGCCGGGGCGCAGTCTTTATGTGCGCCTCACAGGGCCCGCATCCGGCAAGGGGGTGGCCGGCAAGTGGACCGACGCCGCCACTGGCGAGCATGGCGACCTGCTCGACCTCATCAGGGTCAATATGCGTCTGTCCTCGCTCGCCGACGCGCTGGACGAGGCACGGCGGTTCCTGAGCCTGCCGCGACCCGATCCGGCAACGCGGGAAGTTCGACCATCGGTTCCGCCCGGCTCGCCGGAGGCCGCGCGGCGACTCTGGGCCATGGGTCGCCCGATCGCGGGCACGCTGGCGGAGCGCTATCTCGCGGGGCGCGGCATCATCGAGGTGGACACCATCGGCGCGCTCCGCTTCCACCCGCGCTGCTATTACTGGCGCGAGGATCGCCCCGACAGTGATCCGGAAACGTGGCCTGCGCTGCTCGCCAAGGTCACCGACGCCGAGGGCGCCCCCACCGGACTGCACCGCACCTGGCTCGATCCGGCGACGGCCGACAAGGCGCCGGTCGATCCGCCGCGCAAGGCGATGGGCCACTTGCTCGGCAACGGCGTGCGCATCGGCGAGGCTCCGGATCTCCTCGCCGCCGGGGAAGGGCTCGAGACCATGCTGGCGCTGCGCATGGCGTTGCCCGACCTGCCCGTCGTCGCGGCGCTCTCAGCGGGCCACCTCGCGGCGCTGATCCTGCCGCCGAGCCTAAAGCGCCTCTACATCGCGGTCGATTCCGACATGGCGGGCCGGGATGCGGCGGACCGTCTGGCCGAGCGCGCAAGCGCCGACGGGACCGAGGCGATCCGGCTCACCACCCGGCTCGAGGACGTCAACGAAGACCTGCGCGCCTTCGGGCTCACCGAACTGCGGGCGGATCTGCGGCCGCAACTCGCCCCGGAGGATGTCGAGCGATTGCTGCCGTCTACCAACCGCTGATCGACTGCGAGGCGGGTGTCCACGTCGGATCATTCGCGGATTTCCATTCCATCAGAGCCGCGCCTGCCGCCTTCCGAGAGGGGCGAGACGGAGCGGAGCCCGCCCCGTCCGGCAACGGCTGCGGCGTCACCGTTTTCCGCCGCCGGCCCGGAAGCGGCCCGGCTTTGCATCGCGAGGCAAAACGGCGCCGCCTCCGCCGTCCTCCGCTGGCGCTCCGGCCGCCGCAAACATGCGGCGGTGCAGGCCCGGACGGCCCCCGCTTTCCCGTCGCCCGGGAAGGCCGCGAGAGGCGCGGGCTTCCGGATCAGGAGACCCGCCATGACCGACCACGCCGACACCCACGCCCGCTCCTCGACCGCCATGGTCCTCGACGAACTGCAACTCTACGGCTACCGCCCCTTCGCGGGCGAGCCCGACCCGCGGCCGCTGCCTGAGGCCGACGCCCTGCGGGGCGCGCTCGCCGACATCTTCGACGCGATGATCGCCAGCTTGAGCGACACCCGGCTCGAACCCGACCTCGAAAACCTGCTCTGGTCGACGACCAACGTGTTCCACCGCATGGCGGCCCGCGTCGATCGCGAGATCGACACGAACGAACAAGCGCAGAAGCGCTCCCAGCGCGAGCAGGACGGCTCCGAAGTCCGCTCGGTCGAACTCGAGGAACTGACCGCGCAAGGCATCACGCTGATCGAGCGGCGCAACGCCTACGAGCTCATGCGCGACCTCGCCGCCGAGCTCTTCGAGGCGCATCTCGGCCAGACCTGGCATCCGCACTCTGGCTCGCATGTCAGCCGCAGGACCCTGACCGCTGCGCTGATCGACAGCCGGGACTTCCTCGCCGCCAAGCGTCGCACCGAACTCGAACCGCTCATCCCGGCGGGCACGAAGATCGCCTTCACTGGCGGGACGGAGTGCAACGACGTCCAGGCCATCTGGACCGCG
>CAYQVL010000411.1:0-2048 GCA_964420825.1 uncultured Sphingomonadaceae bacterium | reverse complement strand
GATTGCTTCGCTGCGCTCGCAATGACGTATTGCGTGTAGCCAGCGGAGGATGCCGGAGCGAGGGTTGCGTATGACCGAGGAAGCATCGAGGATCGTCACCGGCGGCTGCCAT
Organism: uncultured Sphingomonadaceae bacterium; assembly: GCA_964420825.1. Classification (GTDB taxonomy): domain Bacteria; phylum Pseudomonadota; class Alphaproteobacteria; order Sphingomonadales; family Sphingomonadaceae; genus Parasphingopyxis. The sequence goes on along the minus strand of CAYQVL010000411.1, from coordinate 1,936 downwards.
TGCGGCGCGGTGCGCTTCGAAGCGCTGATCCGCGAGCCGCATCCGCGGGTCCTCGATTGCAACTGCTCGATCTGCAGCAAGACCGGCTTCCGCCACCTCATCGTCCCGCACGACGACCTCGAGTTGCTCACTGGCCGCGCCGCGCTCGTCTCCTACCGTTTCGGCAGCGGCCAGGCCGAGCATCTGTTCTGCTCCATCTGCGGCATCAACAGCTTCTACCAGCCCCGCTCGCACCCCGATTGCTGGAGCGTGAATTTGCGCGCGCTCGACGAGGGGCATGGGTTGGATGTCGAGATCGTGCCCTTCGACGGGCGGGACTGGGAAAAGGCGAAGGCGGGGCTTTAGCGTTGTCTGCTCTCGACCCAGGAAGACTTCCTTTATTTGTCCAAGAACGCGTGATAATTGCCCTGTTCCATGGAACGGCGCGGCTCCTGTCATTGCGGTAAGCTTGTACTCCAATGCACCGGCGAGCCGTCGAAAATTTCGCTTTGCCATTGCTTCGACTGCCAAAGGAGAACTGGCTCACCCTTCAGCGTCGCGGCATTTTTTCCACGGTCGCGCGTAGTAGTGGCGGCCGGTGTGGCGAAGACATTCAACCGCCCATCAGCTAGCGGTTTCGACGTTTCCTTTAATTTTTGTCCCGAATGCGGATCGTCACTGTGGTGGGAACCTGAACGCCTTCCTCACCTGATAGGGGTGGCGGTAGGCTCGTTTGCAGATCGCAACTTTCCGATGCCCGAGCAAGCCGTGTGGTCCGAAGACCAGCACAGATGGATCGAGCTTCCATCAGCGATACCCGCCCACGCCAGAAATCCAGCGAAAGTTGAGCGACAGAATTAACCCCCCAACCGTCCGCGTTCGCTATTCGTCCGACCGATCAAACAACTCCCGCAAAAACACCGTCTCGACCGCGCGTCTCAAATCGTTGTTCGGCTTCTTGCGAAACCCGTGTCCTTCGTCGGCGAAGACGACATACCAGGTCGGCACGCCATTCTCGCGCAGTCGTTCGACGACCTGGTTCGATTCGGACAGCGGCACGCGCGGGTCGTTGACGCCCTGCATGACGAGCATCGGCTTGGTGATCCGCGCGATATTGGCCATCGGCGCGATCCGTTCGAACACCGCAGCCATGGCGGGGTCGCGCTCGTCGCCATATTCGCCGCGGCGGTTGTCGCGGCGGTAGCTTTCGGTGTTCTGCAGGAAAGTGCGGAAGTCGCTGATGCCGTAGCGCTCGACGCCGCCCACCAGCCGGTCCGAGTAGAAGGTCATCGTCGCCAGCGACATATAGCCGCCATAGGATTGGCCATAAACCGCCACGCGGTTGCTATCGAGCCCGGGCTGCGTCGCGATCCAGTCGAGCAGCGCGCCGATGTCGCGGACGCTGTCCTCGCGCAGCGCGCCGTTGTCGAGATTGCGGTAGGCCGTGCCATAGCCGTCCGATCCGCGGACATTGGGCAGGATCACCGTCGCCCCGAGGACATCGGCGAAATATTGCGCGCCGGGGTTCCAGCCCGGGCGCGTTTGCGCTTCGGGGCCGCCATGGATGTCCATGATCACCGGTGTCGGCTGGCCTGCTGGAACGCCGCGCGGGCGATAGACGAAGGCCGGAACGCGCAAGCCGTCGAACGATGTGAAGTGGATGAGCTTGGGCTCGACGAGCCGCGCGGGATCGAGCGGACCGAGCTCGGATTGCGTCCAGCGGACGAGATCGCCGCCGGCCACATCCCACACCCAGACATCGCCCGCCGAGGTCGCCGTGGTCATGCCGATCGCAAGCTTCGATCCGTCGGGCGAGAAGCCGAGGCTGGTGAGCACGCCGCGCGGCAAATCGGGCTGCTGCAGCGCACGCCGCGTCATGAAATCCTCGACGACAAGCCGCGAATAGCCATCCTCGTTGATCGCATAGGCGAGGATGCGGCCGTCGTCGGAGAGCTCG
>CAYQVL010000410.1:0-2055 GCA_964420825.1 uncultured Sphingomonadaceae bacterium | reverse complement strand
TGGAAGGCGATGACCTTCTACAACAAGGCGACGGGAACCGAGCAGGTCGCGCTCGTCAAGGGAAAGATCGATTCGAGCAAGCCTACTCTCGTGCGCATGCATGCCCTCTCCGCCTTCACCGATGTTTTCGGCGAGGAAGGCGCACGCGGCCAGATGCTGTCGCGCTCGATGGAGATTATCGGCGAGGAAGGCGCGGGCGTCGTCGTCGTCATCAACAAGACGATGCAGGGCGCATTTACCCGCGCGCTCCAGCACAAGACCGGAGAGGAGCCGCGCGATATGGAAGAAATTCGCGACTATGGCGTCGGCGCCCAGATCCTCACCGAGCTCGGCGTGCACGACATGGTCCTGCTGACAAATTCGCATCACAGCCTGGTAGGCCTCGATGCCTATGGGCTCTCTATCGTAGGCGAACATGCGATTGACCCGGGGAACAACGGCTGATGGCGCATTTCCTGATTGTCGAAGCGCGCTTCTACGAAAATTACAACGACTGGCTGCTTGAAGGCGCGCGCACCGCGCTCGATGCGGCTGGCCACAGCCACGAAACGATCACCGTACCCGGCGCGCTCGAGATCCCCGGCGCGGTGGCGATTGCCGCCGAAAGCGGGCGCTTCGAAGGCTTCGTCGCGCTCGGCGTCGTTATCCGCGGCGAAACCTATCATTTCGAGATCGTCGCCGGCGAGAGCGCGCGCGGGTTGATGGCGCTGACGATGGACGGCCTCGTCATCGGCAACGGCATATTGACCGTCGAGAACGATGCCCAGGCCGAGATCCGCGCCCGCCCCGACCAAAAAGACAAGGGCGGCGAGGCGGCGAAGGCGGCGATCGCGATGCTCGATCTGCGCGAGCGCTTCGCCGGCTAGGCCGCCATTAGCGCGCCTTGCCTATCCCCGGAATCAGCATTCCGACACGCTTGCGATAGTCGGCATATTGGTCGCCGAGATGCGTGACCAGGTCGCGTTCCTCGTAGCGGATGGCGATCAGGATATAGATCGTAAAGCCGCCCGCAAAGAGCAGGTGCCCCTGACTCATGTCGGGAATCGCCCAGAATGCGAGCAGAAATCCAAGATAAAGCGGATGGCGGATGAAGCGATAGAAGAGCGGGGTGCGAAAGCGCGCTTCGGGAACAGCGGCGCGGCGAAAATCGGCCCATGCCTGATGCAGTCCAAATAGCTCGAAGTGGTTGAGCAGCCAGGTCGTCACGAATACCAGAGCCCAACCGGCGAAGAACAGCGCCCAGAGCAACGTCCGCAGCCATGGCGCTTCGGCGGACCAGACCAGCGGTGTAATCGGACGCCAGAATGCGAAGAGCAGGACGAGCACGACGACCGTCGCCAGCACAAACAGGCTGCGTTCGATTGGAGCAGGCCAGAATTGCGTCAGCCAGGATTTGAAGCCCGACCGCGCCATAACGCTGTGCTGTATGGCGAACAGTGCGATCAGCCCGAGATTGAGAACGATCGCTACGCTTGGCGACGCAACGGGCCCGTTATCGACGCTGGGCAAATTGGCCAGGCCCTGCACCCCGATCAGCCGTTCGACCTCTCCGAACAGATTGCCGGTAAAGGCGATAAGGTAAAGAAACGCAGCGAAAAACAACAGGTACGCAACCAAGGCAAAGCCCAGTCGTAGAACACGCATATGCCCCTCCCCGTTTTGTAACACCTCCGTATCATTTTTTCGGCTTGGCGGCAATTTGCCTGACCCCGGGGTAGTGGGAAGCGCTATTCGGCAGCAACGCGCTCGTCGGCAAAGGGATAGTCGATATAGCCTTCGGGGCCCTGGCTGTACCAAGTCTTCATATTACCCTCATTGAGCGGGATATCCTCGGCAAAGCGTTTCGGCAGATCGGGATTGGCGAGGAACGGGCGACCATAGGCGATGGCGTCGGCGATGCCCTCGTCGAGCGCCTCTTGGCCTTCGGCCCGGTAATAATCCGAATTGAGCACGAGCGGACCGTCGAACGCCTTGCGGATCAGCGGCGAGACCTTGGGCTGGTCGGTGCGGCCGAAGGTGCCGTCGGGGCCGGGTTCGCGCAACTCGAGAAAGGCG
>CAYQVL010000409.1:0-2062 GCA_964420825.1 uncultured Sphingomonadaceae bacterium | reverse complement strand
GCTTGAAGAGCTCGCTGTCCATCTCGCCCAAACGTTCCTGGCTGAAACCCGATTTCCACAGCAGATAGGGCCGCCCGGAAATGTCGAGCGCGACGCGGCTGAGCGTCTCGTCCATCGGCGAATAGGCCGATCCGTAGCGGCGGATGCCGGCCTTGCCGCCGAGCGCCTTGGCGACCGCCTCGCCGAGCGCAATCGCGCTGTCCTCGGTCGTATGGTGCTGGTCGATATGGAGATCGCCATCGACCTTGAGCGCGATATCGATCAGCGAATGGCGCGACAGTTGCTCGATCATGTGATCGAGAAAGCCGATACCGGTCGAAATCTCATGGGCGCCGGTTCCGTCGAGATTGATCTCGACGGCGATATCGGTCTCGCCCGTGGTTCGTTTGATGGTCGCTGTCCGCATGGCGCGCGCTATAGCCGAAAACTTGCCGCGCGCAATGTAGCGGGTTGACCGGCACGGCGCGGACGTTCACCAAATACATCATGAACGACACGACGCCCGACAGTCTGATTCCCTATGACGAGATCGTCCAGGAAGCGCTGCGCGCGGTGGTCGGGCGCGTGCTTGGCGAAGTCGGCGTCGCCGAAGATCTGCCCGGACCGCACCATTTCTACATCACCTTCAAGACGCACGCGCCCGGCGTCGATATTCCCGCCCATCTGATCGAGCGATTTCCCGACGAAATGACGATCGTCCTCCAGAAGCGTTTCTGGGATCTTCAGGTCAGCGAAGACGGATTTTCGGTGGGGCTGAGCTTCAACGACAGGCCCGCAACGCTCGTCGTCCCGTTCGCGGCGGTCACGGGCTTTGTCGACCCGGCGGTCAACTTCGCGTTGCAATTCCAGGCGCAGAGCGACGAGCACGGCAAGCCGCAAGACGCCGATCATGCCGAGAACGACGATCCGCCGATCGAGCCGATCGAAGACGGCTCGAACGTCGTCGCGGTGGATTTCAAGCGCAAGAAATAAGCCTCGTGCCGACGCGGGGCGCAGCCTATCCTTCGTTCCTAATTGCGATATTATCAGGCCAGCGATTTTAGCCCCGGCTGGAATGCCGGCGAAGCAAGAGAGATGACCATGAGCAGCGAAACCCGCACAGAAACCGATTCGATCGGCCCGATTGAGGTGCCCGCCGACGCTTACTGGGGGGCGCAGACGCAACGCAGCCTTGAGAACTTCCCCTTCGGCGCGAGCGAGCGGATGCCGATCGGGATCGTCCATGCCCAGGCGGCGGTCAAACAGGCGGCGGCGCGGGTCAACAAGAAGCACGGCCTCGACGCCTGGCTTGCCGACGCCGTCGAAGCGGCGGCGACCGCGATCCGATCGGGCGCCTATGACGCCGAATTCCCGCTGACCATCTTTCAGACGGGCTCCGGCACGCAGACCAATATGAACGTCAACGAGGTGATCGCCGGGATCGCCAATGAGGCGCTGGCCGGGACGCGGGGCGGCAAAGAGCCGGTTCATCCCAACGACCATGTCAACATGTCGCAAAGTTCGAACGACAGTTTCCCGACCGCGCTCCATGTCGCGACCGCGCTCGCGACGCGCGACCGGCTGATCCCCGCGCTCGATATATTGATCGGCGCGCTGACGGCCAAGGCCGAGGCCTGGGACGATATCGTCAAGATCGGCCGCACCCATTTGCAGGATGCGACGCCGCTGACGCTGGGCCAGGAATTTTCCGGCTATGCGGCGCAACTCGTCAGCTGCAAGGCGCGGATCGAAAGCGCGCTCCAGGGCGACATCGCCCGGCTCGCCATCGGCGGCACGGCGGTCGGCACCGGGCTCAACGCGCCCGAAGGTTGGGCCGGGGACATGGCCGAAGCAATCGGCGACATTACCGGGTTCGCGTTTGAAAGCGCGCCGAACAAGTTCGAACAGCTCGCGGCGAAGGACGGGCTCGTATTCTTCTCGGGCGCGCTCAACACGCTGGCCGTGGCGCTCAACAAGATCGCCAACGATATCCGCCTGCTCGGCTCGGGTCCGCGCTCGGGGCTCGGCGAGCTGTCGCTGCCTGCGAACGAACCGGGCAGCTCGATCATGCCGGGCAAGGTCA
>CAYQVL010000408.1:0-2063 GCA_964420825.1 uncultured Sphingomonadaceae bacterium | reverse complement strand
GACCAAGCTCGCCGGGCGGATGCTCGACAGCGACAAGATCTACGACTTCACGATTCTGTTCGGCGCGGAAACCGCTACGCTCGACGCCGAGGGCGCGGTGAGCGAGACATCGGATACGCGGCCGACGCTCGCCGAGGTCGAAGCCGTGCTTCCCGAGTTCACCGGACCGATCGAGCAGATCCCGCCCGGATATTCGGCGCTCAAGATCGACGGCAAGCCGGCCTATGCGCGAGCGAGGGCGGGCGAGGATATCGAAATGAAGACGCGGAGGGTGACGGTGCATGCGCTGCACATTCGTCATCCCGGCTTGCGCCGGGATAACGTGTTAGACGAAATCACCCTTAGCGCACATGTTTCGAAGGGCACCTATATCCGCAGCCTCGCCCGCGATATCGCGCGCGGCTTGAATACGCGCGGGCACGTCACCATGTTGCATCGCAGCAAGGCGGGGCCTTTTACGCTGGAAAGCGCGATTTCGCTGGACAAACTGGCCGAACTCGCTAAGAGCCACGCGCTTGAACAGGCACTCTTGCCATTGACGGCGGGGCTGGACGACATCCCGGCTCTCTCCGTCACCCCCGATCAGGCAGGGCGGCTCCGCATGGGGCAGCGAGCGACCGGGATTACCGCCATGGCCGGGCTCTATCTAGCGACCGACGCGTCTGTTCCGGTTGCGCTCGTCGAATTCGACGGGGTCGAGCTCAAGGTCGTGCGCGGGTTTAACCTCTGACGAGCTTCCGGATTGGCCGACGCTCGCAGAAACAACGCCCGAGCCGCCCGTTTACGGGATTGCTCGCACAAAGACGCTGAAAGGAATTATGCGATGTCGATTACTGCCGAACGCAAGCAGGAATTGATCAAGGAACACGCCCGCGAAGAGGGCGATACCGGATCCCCCGAGGTCCAGATAGCGATCCTCACCGAACGGATCGTCACGCTGACCGACCATTTCAAGAACCACCACAAGGATCACCATTCGCGCCGCGGGCTGCTGATGATGGTCAACAAGCGGCGCAGCTTGCTCAGCTATCTGCGCGGCAAGGACGAAGACCGCTATCTCGGCCTCATCAAGAAGCTCGGACTTCGTAAATAGTTTCGGGAAGCGGCTCCGGCGACGGAGCCGTTTTCGTTTTTGGACTGCGCACAATCCGGTGCGGAGCCATGCAAAGGGAGCGCGAAAGCTCTCAGACCGCGCAGGGCCGGTACTGCCCCGCATAAGAGCGCGCACTCGCATGGGCGAGGCGCGCGAAGAAAGTGAAGAAGCAAATGTTTGACGTAAAGAAAGTCGAAATCCAATGGGGCGGCGCAACGCTGACCCTCGAAACGGGGCGTGTCGCCCGTCAGGCCGACGGCGCGGTGCTCGCGCAGCTCGGCGATACCGTGGTGCTGTGCGCCGTCACCGCCGCCAAATCGGTGCGCGAAGGGCAGGATTTCTTCCCGCTGACCGTACATTATCAGGAAAAATATTCGGCCGCCGGACGTATTCCGGGCGGCTTTTTCAAGCGCGAAGGGCGTCTCACCGAAAAGGAGACGCTGACCTGCCGGCTTATCGACCGTCCCGTCCGTCCGCTGTTCCCCGAAGGCTTTTACAACGAGATCAACGTGATCTGCCAGGTGCTGTCCTATGACGGCGAAAACGAGCCCGACATCCTCGCGCTTGTCGCCGCATCGGCCGCGCTCACGCTGTCGGGCGTACCGTTCATGGGCCCAATCGGCGCCGCGCGCGTCGGCTACAAGGATGGCGAATACCAGCTCAACCCGAGCATGGAAGAGGTCGCCGAGGGCGCGCTCGATCTCGTCGCCGCCGGCACGCACAACGCCGTCCTGATGGTCGAATCGGAAGCCAAGGAGCTTTCCGAGGACATCATGCTCGGAGCGGTGATGTTCGCGCACGAACAGAGCAAGAAGGTTATCGAGGCGATCATCGATCTGGCCGAACAGGCCGCCAAGGAACCGTGGGAGATCGCCGGCGGCGAAGGCAATGACGCGATCAAGGACAAGCTCGGCGGGCTGATCGGCGACGACATCGCCGCCGCCTACAAGCTGACCGACAAGTCGCAGCG
>CAYQVL010000407.1:0-2071 GCA_964420825.1 uncultured Sphingomonadaceae bacterium | reverse complement strand
AAAGTCGGCCAGCTCGCCGGCTGCGTACGCAACCGCGTCCATCTCTCCAAGATGCTGAAAGAGGGCGGCAATGTGCTGCTGCTCGATGAGCCGACCAACGATCTCGACGTCGAAACCCTGCGCGCGCTGGAAGACGCCCTCGAAAGCTTCGCCGGCTGCGCCGTGGTTATCTCCCATGACCGCTCCTTCCTCGATCGCCTGGCGACGCATATCCTGGCGTTTGAAGGCGACAGCCATGTCGAGTGGTTCGAAGGCAATTTCGAGAGCTATGAGGAAGACAAAAGGCGCCGGCTTGGCGACGAGGCGGACCGGCCGCACCGGATGAGCTACAAGAAACTCACGCGGTGACAGGGCGATTACAAACGGGCGTCGCTACCGCACCCGTTTCACGAACATCTGCCCGTTCTCGCGCCGTTCGGTGGTGAAATTCGGCACCGTCTCGAACATCTCGGGCAGGCTCGCGAAGCCGTAATTGCGGACGTCGAAGCTCGAGCGGTTGCCCGCGCGCTGGCCGACTGCCGAGAGGCTCGCATAGCCGCGTTCGTCGCGCTTGCTCGCGGTATAGGCGTCGGCGAGCAGGTCGATGAGCTCGGGATCGACCTTCCTATTGTCGTCGCCGCCCGCTTGCGCCGCCCCCGCGCGCTTGCCGCCGCGCTCTTCCTGCTCGGCCTTGATCAGCGCGTCGACGTCGATGAAGCGCGTACACGCCTGTTTGAACGAATCGGGTGTCTTGGCGGCGCCGAAGCCGTATACCGGCAGGCCGTCCTGGCGGATGCGCATCGCGACGGGCATGAAATCGCTGTCCGAGCTCATGATCCCGAAGCCATCGACGCGGCCGCCGAAGAGCAGGTCCATCGCGTCGATCGTCATCTTCATGTCGGTGGCGTTCTTGCCGCGCGTGAGATCGAACTGTTGCTGCGGCTCGATGCCGTATTTGTGGACGAGATCGGCCCAGCCCTTGAGCGACTGCTTACGCCAGTTGCCATAGGCGCGGCGGATGTTAACCGTGCCGAGCTCGGCCATCGCCGTGAGCACCGGGTCGATGCCCTTGTGCGAGGCGTTGTCGGCATCGATGAGCAGCGCGATATTGGCGGAGAGTTTTTGCATGTGCCCGATGTGGCCGCGCGCTGCGCCAATTGCAACGGTCTCAAGCCGATCAGGCGGGGAGGGGAGTTTCCTCGGGCGCGCGAGTCGCCGCGCTGACCGTGACAATAGCCACCAGCGCGGCGACGAAGCCCGGGATGATCTCGTAAATGCCGTCGCCGCCGAGGAACGACGCATTCCAGCCAAGCGCGATCCAGGCGATCACCACCGCCGCGCCCGTCACTAGCCCCGCCACGGCACCCGCGCCCGTCATCCGGCCCCAGGTCAGCGAGAGCAGGATTAACGGCCCGAATGCAGCGCCGAAGCCTGCCCAGGCGTTGGAGACGAGCCCTAGAACCTGGCTCTCGGGATCACTGGCGATCCAGATTGCGGCGAGCGAGACGAGCAGTACGCAGATGCGGCTGACGTTGACCGATTCGCGTTCGCTCGCATTTTTGCGCAGGAACAGGCGGTAGAAATCCTCGGTCAGCGAACTCGACGAGACGAGCAATTGCGAGCTGATCGTCGACATGATCGCGGCGAGAAGCGCGGCGAGAAGGAAGCCCGTAATCAGCGGGTGGAAGAGCAGTTCGGCAAGGACGATGAAGATCGTCTCGGGATCGTCGATCGCAAGGCCCTGCTGCTCGACATAAGCGCGGCCCGCGATGCCGACGCCAATCGCGCCGAGCAGCGCGACGCCCATCCATGTCATCCCGATATTGCGCGCCTTCGCGACTTCGCCGAGGCTGCGCACGGCCATGAAGCGGACGATGATGTGAGGTTGGCCGAAATAGCCGAGGCCCCAGGCGATTGCCGAGAGGAATCCCAATATCGTCAATCCGTTGAAAATATCGAGATAACGCGGATCGATCTTCCGTAGCGTCTCTGCTGCCGCACCGATCCCGCCATCGCCGGTCAGCACGACGAGCGGCATCAGCACGAGCGCCACGACCATGATGCAGCCCTGGACGAAATCGGTCAGGCTGAC
>CAYQVL010000406.1:0-2071 GCA_964420825.1 uncultured Sphingomonadaceae bacterium | reverse complement strand
TCGAAGCGCTGCGGCGGCGGCGCGTAAGTCGTCTGCTCGAAGCTGACCTTGTCGATCATCGAGCCGCCGCCCTCCCATGGCGGCATCGCTTCGAGAATCTCGCCGCGCGCCCAGAGCGCGCCGATCCCGGTCGGACCATAGAGCTTGTGCCCCGAAAAAACGTAGAAATCGCAATCGAGCGCGCCAACATAGACAGCCATGCGCGGCACCGCCTGGCAGCCGTCGAGCAGCAATTTCGCGCCGACCTGATGCGCGAGATCGGCGGCGCGGCGCGCGTCGAGCACCGAGCCGAGGACGTTCGACACATGCGCGAGCGCAACAAGCCCGTGCTTTTCGGTCAGCATCTCCGCCATTGCGTCGAGGTCGATCCGCCCGTTTTCGGTCAGCGGCGCGACGTCGATTGCCGCGCCGGTGCGTTGGGCGAGCAGCTGCCAGGGGACGATATTGCTGTGATGCTCGAGCTGCGAGAGCATAATCCGGTCGCCCTCGCGCAAATTGGCGTTGCCCCAGCTATTGGCAACGAGATTGATCGCTTCGGTGCCGCCGCGCGTGAAGACGATTTCGTCGGGCGATCCGCCGATGAAGTCCGCAACACGCTGCCGCGCCGCCTCATAGGCGAGCGTCATGTCCGACGAGCGCCGATAGACGCCGCGATGGACGGTAGCGTAGGTCTCGCCATAACCGCGCGCGATCGCGTCGATCACCGCCTGCGGCTTCTGCGCCGTGGCGGCGGTATCGAGATAGGTCCAGCCGTCTGGAATGGCGGGGAAATCGCCGCGAGCATCGAGCACGGCCTTGCCGGAGGTCATGATATCCACGATATCGCCTCCAGCGCGGCGAGCGCCTTGACCTCCATCGCCTCGCGCGTGCGATCGTCTTCCATGCCGACAAAAGCGTCGGCTATAAACGCCTGGAGCATCAGCCGCCTGGCCTCTTCGGGCGCGATGCCGCGCGACGCCATGTAGAAGAGCGCGCCGCGATCGAGTTCGCCGACGGTCGCGCCGTGCGCGCATTTGACGTCGTCGGCGTAGATTTCGAGTTCGGGTTTGGCGTTGGCGGTCGCCGAGCGGTCGAGCAGCATCGCTTTCACCGATTGCGAGGCGTCGGTCTTTTGCGCGTCGCGCGCGACCGCGACCTTGCCGAGAAAACTCCCCGTCGCCTTGCCGGCGAGCACGCTGCGGACGACCTGATTGCTCGTTGCGCGGGGCTGCGCATGGCGGACGTCGGTGACGATTTCGAGCGTCTGGGCACCGCTCCCCAATATCGCGCCGCCAAGCTCGAAATGCGAGCCCTCGTCGAGCGTCACCTCGATCGCGATGCGGCCATAATCGGCGGCGATGGCGAGACAATGGAGCGCGAAACGCGCGTCCTTCCCGATACGCACGGCGAGCGTCTCGACCGCGACATTGGGGTCGGCGACTGCGAGGACGATCTGCCGGTTCGCTCGCTCTCCGGCGGCGACGACAATCTCCTCGCGGTTACCCGCAATATCGGGCCAGAGCGGCGCGAGCGCTGCAAGATCGCTATAGCGCCAGGCTTCGTCGCGGCGCGTGGGGAGGGGGAGATTTTCGGTCATCCAATCCCCCCCGGGGCGGGGAGGTGGCGGCCCGCAAAGCTGACGGAGGGGTCCCACGGTTCAGTCGTGCACCACGGGGAGGTGGCGCCCCCCCCACCGCCTTCGGCGGTCCCTCTCCCCATACCGGCGAGGATTTGGGTTGCCATCCTCATCATGCCGCCGCCGCTATCGCCTCATAGCCTTCGCTTTCGAGCGTCACCGCAAGTTCGGGTCCGCCGGTCTTGACGATGCGGCCGTCCGCGAGAACATGGACGAAATCGGGCTTCACCACGTCGAGCAGCCGCTGATAATGGGTGATCAGCAGCACGCCCTTGTCGGGCTTGCGCATGATCGTGTTGATGCCCTCGCCGACGGTGCGCAGAGCATCGATATCGAGGCCGCTGTCGGTTTCGTCGAGGATTGCCAGCCGAGGATCGATAATCCCCATCTGAACCATCTCGTTGAGCTTCTTCTCGCCGCCCGAAAAGCCCACGTTGACCGGGCGCTTGAGCATCG
>CAYQVL010000405.1:0-2085 GCA_964420825.1 uncultured Sphingomonadaceae bacterium | reverse complement strand
GAGATCGATCGCACGTTCCTTGAAATAATCGCCGAACGAGAAATTCCCGAGCATCTCGAAGAAGGTATGGTGCCGCGCGGTATAGCCGACATTGTCGAGATCGTTGTGTTTGCCGCCCGCGCGAACGCATTTCTGCGAGCTGGTCGCGGTGACATAGGGCCGCGTCTCAAGGCCGGTGAAGACGTTCTTGAACGGCACCATCCCGGCGTTGACGAACATCAGTGTCGGATCGTTGTGCGGAACGAGCGGCGCCGATGGCACCAGCGCATGGCCTTCGGCCTCGAAAAATTCGAGGAAGGAGCGGCGAATGTCATTGGTCGATGTCATGCGTGGGGATGTAGGAGAGCCGCGCGGCGCGGGCAAGCTGGCTTAGGCTGCCGGCAAACGCTTAGGCATAATCGTAGGCGCCGCCGCATTCGAGCGCGCCCGATAGGCTGGCCGCACGTGAATCTGCGCGAACCAAGTCTCGAGATGCGGGTAGCGATCGTCGAGGCCAGCGCGAGCGCGGGCGGCATCAGCGAGCATTCGGTAATGGAGAAATTCGCGGTACCGCCGGGCGTTGTCGGCGTGGCTCGGCTCGGCGCGCCGAGCGCAATTTCCGAGATGGTGGACGATAATGGTCATGCAATGGCCTTCCATATCCACGCCGAGGCGTCGAAGATGACCCGGTCGTCTCGCCGATGCTCCTCGCAGATACGCGCAATGCCGTCGAGCAGCCGCTCTCGCGCCGAACCGTCGAGCGACCGCATCGCCGGCGCGGTCGGGCCGATGCGGCCGAACATCGCTACCGCGTCGGCGACCGGATCGTCGCCCGCCCCCGCGACATAATCATAGTCGAGCGCATCGACAGCGGCGTCGCGCCAGCCGGCTTCGGCTAGCATCCCGGCGACGAAATCGCGATCGGCGAAGGCGAACGGACCGGGCGCACCGGGATCGGCCGGTGGAGACGGCGGCAGCAATGGCGCCAGCGCCGACACCCATTGGTTGCGCGCGAGTGCGTCGAAGCAGGAAAAGACCAGCGATGCGCCGCTGTGGGCGAGGTTATGCAGATGACCAAAGGCGGCGCGCGGATCGTCGAAGAACATCACGCCATGGCGCGAGACGAGCAGATCGAAACTTGTCGCATCGGTCCAGCGGCCGGCGTCGGCGACGATGAAGCGGGCGCGGCCTCCGGCATCGCGCACCCGGGCAGCGGCGATGAGCGCGGCAGACAGGTCGATGCCGGTAACCGAAGCGCGTTGCAGACGATGGGCGAGCGCGAGGCTGGTCGCGCCCGCGCCGCAGCCGATATCGAGCAGGCGCGGCTCGGGCGGGAGATCCAGACCATCGACCGCCGCGACGATCGCCGCATCGACCGGCGCGAAGCTGCGATCGGTGCGCCGCCATTCCTCGGCCCAGACCTCTCCGGTTCGGCCTGCCCAGTCGGCGGCGGTCGTCATGCGCCCTGCTTCACCGTGCGATGGTGGAGCGCGGCGAGCTCGCGGACCAATTTGGCGGCGAGGATCGCGGTGACGCCATGGATATCGCGCTCGGGATTGAGCTCGACGATATCGGCGCCGATGAGCGGCGCAATCTGCCGATCAAGGATTGCGAGCACCTCCCGAACGGTGAGACCGCCGGGTTCGAGATGCGCGACCCCTGGCGCGACGGCCGGATCGAAGCCGTCCATGTCGATGCTGATATAGAGCGGCCCATTGAGCACGGGGATGTCATTGGGCGAAAAATCACGCATGGGAACAATCTCGACCCCGAAGCGCGCGGCCTGCTCGCGCTGATGGCGATTGAGCGTGCGAATGCCGACCTGGACGAGACGCCGGGCGTGGCCGGCCTCCATGATCCGCGCAAAAGGCGAAGCATGGCTGCGCGGATTGCCGCCGAAATCGTCGTAGAGATCGGGATGCGCATCGATATGGAGGATATCGACCGGGCCATGCGCGGCATGGATTGCGGCGAGGATCGGTGCGCTGACCGCATGGTCGCCGCCGAGCGCAATCGGCACGGCGCGATCGGCGCAGGCCCGGGCGATCGCCGCGCCGATCAGCGCGTCGTCTGAGGGCGTTTCGGTAAGCGGCAGGTCGCCGCTAT
>CAYQVL010000404.1:0-2087 GCA_964420825.1 uncultured Sphingomonadaceae bacterium | reverse complement strand
GAAACCCCTCGTCATTGCCAGCGCGGCGAAGCAACTCGGCGGCGGCTGCGTTCGTTTGAGGCAGCTCCGTCGGGCGCGCGCGACATCCGCCAATGCCTCTGAACCAATGTTCTTCAGCGTTAGCCTTCCGCTCAACTGCGCTACTTGGTTATATGCTGAATGAACTACCGCCGCCTCAAAGTCCCCCGTACGGTGATCGCGCTTGGGCTGGTCAGCCTCTTGATGGACACCTCGTCCGAGATCATTCACGCGCTCTTGCCGCTCTTCATGACGGCGACGCTCGGTCTGAGCGTCACGGCCGTGGGGGCGATCGACGGCATTGCCGAATCCACCGCGAGCATCGTCAAGGTCTTTTCAGGCTATCTGTCCGACAAGTTCGGAAAACGAAAACCGCTCATCCTGCTGGGCTACGGGCTCGGAGCGGCGTCGAAGCCCTTCTTTCCGCTGGCTGCCGGACTGCTTCCCGTGCTCGGCGCTCGCTTTGCCGACCGGATCGGCAAGGGTATTCGCGGCGCGCCGCGCGACGCGCTGATCGCCGATGTCACGCCTCCCGGGTTGCGGGGCAGGGCGTTCGGCTTGCGCCAATCGATGGATACGGTCGGCGCCTTTGTCGGTCCCGTCTTGGCTATTGGCTTGATGATCGTGTTCGCCAATGACATGCGCTCGGTGTTCTGGGTGGCGGTCATCCCGGCGGTACTGGCCGTGCTTTGCGTCGTTTTTTGGGTCAAGGAACCCGTTGCCCCCAAAGCAGCGGCAAACGTCCCGATCCGCTATGCCGAATTGAAACAGCTGAGCGGTGCCTATTGGGGCGTAGTCGCAATCGGCGGCGTATTTACCTTGGCCCGTTTCAGCGAGGCATTCCTGATCCTGAAAGCCGCCGCCGAAGGCCTGCCGCTCGGGCTTGCCCCGCTGGTCCTCGTGGTCATGAACGTCGTTTATGCGCTTGGCGCCTACCCGGCCGGAGTGCTGTCGGATCGCTTGAATGCGCGAAGCCTGCTGCTCTTGGGCGTTTCCTGCCTTATCGTCGCCGACCTGATCCTGGCGCGCTCGACCGGGCTGGTCGGCGCCTTTGGCGGCATCTGCCTGTGGGGCGCCCATATGGCGCTGACGCAAGGGCTTCTGGCCAAGCTCGTTGCCGATAGCGCCCCGACGCGACTGCGCGGTTCCGCATTCGGCGTGTTCAGCCTTGTCACTGGCGTTTCGCTGCTTATCGCAAGCGTTGCGGCGGGGATATTATGGGACAAGTTCGGCGCGAACCTGACCTTCATCGCGGGTGCTATTTTCGCCGCCCTTGCCGGCGCCATGCTCCTGCTTTGGCGCGGTCCGAAGGGGCAGGAGTTACAATGAGCGAACACGGTCTCCTGCGCATGCCGAAACACGCATGCCGCCCTCCCATAATTCGAGACAGCGTTCATATGGTATCGCGCTTGGTCAATTCGTGCGTCGGGCGGCGATGCCTCCATGCTTCCCGGTGCTCTCATTCGCGGGTTCACCCAAGCTGGACGCGGTGTCAGACTATAATCAGCCCAGCCGCGCCAGCGCCGCCCGGAGGCGTTCGGCCTCGGCGGTTTTTTCGCCATGGTCGGACCGCGCCTTCTCGACGGCCTCGGGCTTGGCCTTTTCGATAAATTGCGGATTGGAGAGCCGCTTGTCGAGCGCGGCGGCTTCCTTCTCCAAGCTCGCTATAAGCTTTGAAACGCGTGCTACTTCAGATCCGACATCAAATTCAGGTGGCAAGATCAAGGTCCATTCGCCCTGCGATAGCGGGACGTTCAACATTGGCTGGCCTTCGGGAATTTTTCGATCGTCCTTGGATCCTGCGAGCTTTCCAGATGTGCGATCGACGCTCCAAGGGCGATGAATTTCGATAAGCCGGCACATTCGTTTCAGAGCTTCGGCATTCGCAGTGATCAGCTCGTCCAATTCTACGGAATGCCGGGTGATATAAGCGTCTAGCTTCAAGGATGGAGGAATGTTCAATCCGCTCCGGGCTGAACGGATTTGCGTGATTGATTCGATCACCCACCCAATGTCCTTCCCCGCCTCCTCGTCCATCGCGCGCGCATCCGCAATCGGCCACTTCGCGG
>CAYQVL010000403.1:0-2091 GCA_964420825.1 uncultured Sphingomonadaceae bacterium | reverse complement strand
CTGCAGCCTTTCGCGCTCGACCGGATCCGACAGGCGGGCGAGGCAGTCCCCGAGCGCATAGCGACACCCCGCATCATGTGCAGCTTTCGCATCTCTCGCCTGTCCTGAAAGCCGGGCGGCCGCGGCGAAGGCAGCGCCCTTCCCCTCGGCGAACCGCTGAAAGGCGTTTTCGCTCAGCGGCGCATCGCCGAGCAATTCCTCCCAGCCATCGACCAGCGCGACCAACGCGGCTTCCTCGCCCTGCCAGTGGTGACCGATCGCGTCGAGCACGGGATCGCCCTTCGGCCGGAGCTCGCGCGCTTCGCCCAGCCGGTCGCGCCACCACGCCAGCCGCATTTGCGCCAGCATCGGCTCGCGCACGGTCGCAACGATCCGCCCAAGCCGCTCGTCGAGCGTGAATAGCGGCAGCAAAATCGCGCGAGCCGGCCGCGATGTCCACGCCAGCGCGACGCGGTTGGGAAGAGAAATTTCACTGGTCGAGACCGTCATGCATCCCCCGTCGAACGCCAAGAGTTTGTTAACCAACACCATCAACCCATTCTTGGGGCTTTTCACCCTATGCCTTCGCCCAAACTAGGGGACAATCGTCATGCGCGGCTTCCGCGAAACCTGCAAAGGGCCGACCAAAACTCCGGCAACGACATCGTTCTTGTCTCGCCTCCGCAACGACAAGGCGGGCAATACGATCGCCATGGCAGCCGCGGCGATCGTCCCTCTTGTCGGCCTGGTCGGCGGCGCGGTCGACGTCAGCCGCTATTACATGAGTGTCACGCGCATCCAGAATGCCTGCGACGCCGGCGCTCTCGCCGCGCGCAAGGAAATGGGCGACGACACCTGGACCACCGCGGACCAGACGATCGGACAGAATTTCTTCGACCAGAACTTCCCCGAAGGCTCCTTTGGCACCACCGGTCTCACCAGGAACTATTCCGCCGACAATGAAGGCAAGGTCATCGGCACGGCCACCGCTAAAATGCCAGTGACGCTGATGCAGGTGTTCGGCTTCGGTGACTTCGATCTCAATGTCAGCTGCACCGCCGACATCAACATTTCCAACACCGACATCGTTTTCGTCCTCGACGTGACCGGTTCGATGAACTGTCCTGATACCAGCCCCGGCTGTGGCAACAATGGCAACGTCGAATCGAGCACCGCCCTGATCAAGGGCCTGCGCACGGCAGTGTTGAGTTTCTACGATACGGTCGAAGCGTCGACCTCGGCAGCGGCCCAGGTGCGCTACGGCATCGTACCATACGCCAGCAACGTGAATGTCGGATTCTCGATCCCGTCTCAGTATATGGCGGCATCACACACATATCAAACCCGCGTTCCGCAAATCACGACCAAGACCGAATGGGTGTTTCAAAGTTACAATATTACATCTGTATACAACAGAGGGGCCGAATATCGTAACGGCAGCCATGATGTGACGACACATTATGGCGTTAATTCGGACAATGCTTGCAGAAATTTAATGCCGGCTTCGTCTTTTTCGGACACTTTTGTAGGTGGGTCGATCGAAAATGGCTCTATGGTCCAGAACTCGCAGACCCAAACCGGAAATACGCGCACCACCAATTACAATGCTCGCGGTACCTTTTTCCGGGGCCAGCCGGCCTATGGTTACGACGCCAGCAGGAGAAGGTGCTACACCGGTTGGGCGCGCTACGACTACAAGTCCGACTTCACTTTCGACTATGTCGAAACGAGCGAAACGACCGAAACCTTCGACAACTGGATATACAAGCCGCACAGCTACGACGTCTCGAATTTCTATAGCGGCGGGACCGTAACCACCCCCACCGGCTATCAGGGTGCCGATGTGGTTCATGGCTGGACCGGGTGTATCGAAGAAGCGAGCACGGCTGCCGTGGGGACTTTCGATCCGATTCCGGCGAATGCCTACGATCTCGACATCAATCTCAAGCCCGCGACCGAACAGCAGAAGTGGAAACCACAGCTCCCGCTGGCAATGTACAAGCGCGAGAATGGCTATACCAATGTGCTGAACGAGCTCACCCAGACCTGGGACGAGAACCAGCCTGGCTACGATTGCCCCAAACCCGCCGCGCGCCTGACCGACATGTCACG
>CAYQVL010000402.1:0-2094 GCA_964420825.1 uncultured Sphingomonadaceae bacterium | reverse complement strand
TATGCGCGCCTGAAATCCATGATCCTCGGCAAGGTCGCCGTGAAGGGCCCCAAGGGCGTCAAGCCCGGCTCCGAGATCACCGAGGATCTGCTGACGACGCTGTCGCGCGGCCAGTGGTGGCAGTTGGCACTGGAACAGGAAGCCGAGGCCCAGATGGTCGAGGCCCTGAATGCCCAGTACGAAAGCCAGCGCCGGGCGCTGGAGGCGCGGTTCGAGGACAAGGTCGAAAAGGTCCGCCGTGGCGACGACCTGCCGCCGGGCGTGATGAAGATGGTCAAGGTCTTCGTCGCGGTGAAGCGCAAGCTGCAGCCGGGCGACAAGATGGCCGGACGCCACGGCAACAAGGGCGTCATCAGCCGCATCCTGCCGGGCGAGGACATGCCGTTCCTCGACGACGGGACGCCGGTCGATATAGTGCTCAACCCGCTCGGCGTGCCGAGCCGGATGAATGTCGGGCAGATCTTCGAAACCCATCTCGGCATGGCCGCGCGCGGCCTTGGCGGACAGATCAAGGCGGCGCTCGAAGACTGGCGCGAAGCCAATCCAGACGTCAAGGCGGGCGAACCGCCCGCCGCGGTCCGCGGTGCGATGAAAAAGGCCTATGGCGAAGAATATCACCAGGCGATCGATGCGCTTGAAGATACGCCACTGATCGAAATGGCTGGCCGGCTTACCAGCGGCGTACCGATGGGAACACCGGTGTTCGACGGTGCGCGGGAACCGGATGTTTCGGCCATGCTCAGGCTTGCCGGTCTCGACGAGAGCGGCCAAGTCGATTTGTACGACGGGCGCACGGGCGACAAGTTCGATCGCAAGGTCACGGTGGGCTATATCTACATGCTCAAGCTGCACCATCTGGTCGACGACAAGATCCATGCGCGGTCGATCGGCCCCTACAGCCTCGTCACCCAGCAGCCGCTGGGCGGCAAAGCGCAGTTTGGCGGCCAGCGCTTCGGCGAGATGGAGGTCTGGGCGCTACAGGCTTACGGCGCGGCTTATACGCTGCAGGAAATGCTGACGGTGAAGTCCGACGACGTGGTCGGCCGCACCAAGGTCTATGAGGCGATCGTCAAGGGCGACGATACCTTCGAGGCGGGCATCCCCGAAAGCTTCAACGTACTCGTCAAGGAAATGCGCTCGCTTGGTCTGAGCGTCGATCTGCGCTCGGTTTCGCAAGAGGGCGACGAAGACGAACAGGAGCAATTGCCGAAAGCGGCCGAATAGCCGCATCAAAATGCGCCGCGGCCCCGACACCCTCGGGCCGCGGCGCAGGCAGGAATTCAATGGGCCTTGCCCAACGAGGAAATAGCAAATGAATGAACTGACCAATTTCAGCAATCCAGTCGCCAAGCCCGATACATTCGATCAGATCCAGATCGGTCTAGCGTCTCCTGAAAAGATCCGCAGCTGGTCGTTCGGCGAGATCAAAAAGCCCGAGACCATCAACTACAGGACGTTCAAGCCCGAACGCGACGGTCTGTTCTGCGCGCGCATCTTCGGTCCGATCAAGGATTACGAGTGCCTGTGCGGTAAATACAAACGCATGAAATACAAGGGTATTGTATGCGAGAAGTGCGGCGTCGAGGTTACCGTCTCGAAGGTCCGCCGTGAGCGCATGGGTCATATCGACCTTGCCGCGCCGGTCGCGCACATCTGGTTCCTCAAATCCTTGCCGAGCCGCATCGGCCTGCTTCTCGACATGCAGCTCAAGCAGCTCGAACGCATTCTCTATTTCGAGCAATATGTCGTCATCGAACCGGGCCTGACCACGCTGGAAAAATTCCAGCTGCTCACCGAAGACGAAATCATCGAGGCGCAGGACGAATTCGGCGAAGACGCCTTTTCGGCCGGCATCGGCGCCGAGGCCGTCAAGCAGATGCTGATCGATCTCGACCTCGACCAGGAACGCACCGACCTGCTCGAAGAGCTCGCGGTCACCAAGTCGACGCTCAAGCCCAAGAAGATCATCAAGCGCCTCAAGGTCGTAGAAAGCTTCATCAATTCCGGCAATCGCCCCGAATGGATGATCCTCGACATCGTTCCGGTGATCCCGCCCGAGCTGCGCCCGCTCGTTCCGCTCGACGGCGGCCGCTT
>CAYQVL010000401.1:0-2100 GCA_964420825.1 uncultured Sphingomonadaceae bacterium | reverse complement strand
CCTGCATGGCGGCCCAGGCGGCGGCTGCTCGGTTGCCGATCGCGGGCTCTTCGATCCCGATGTCTATGACGTGCTGCTGTTCGACCAGCGCGGCTGCGGACGCTCGACGCCGCATGCCGAACTCGATGCCAATACGACCTGGCATCTCGTTGCCGATATCGAGCGGCTGCGGACGCTGGTCGGTGCCGAACAATGGCTGGTGTTCGGCGGATCGTGGGGATCGACGCTCGCGCTCGCCTATGCCGAAACGCATCCCAAGCGCGTCTGCGCGCTTATCCTTCGCGGCATCTATACGCTGACCAAGGCGGAGCTCGCCTGGTATTATCAGTTCGGCGTCTCCGAGATGTTTCCCGACAAATGGGAGCGTTTTGTCGCACCGATCCCCGAAACCGGGCGCGGCGACATGCTGCAAGCCTATCACCGCCTCCTGACCGGCGACGATCCAGCCGCTCAGCTAGAGGCGGCCATAGCCTGGTCGATCTGGGAAGGCGAAACGATCACGCTGCTGCCCGATGCCGAGTTTGCTGCGCAGTTTCGCGATGGCCACTATGCGCTCGCCTTTGCGCGGATCGAAAACCATTATTTCATCAATGGGGGCTGGCTTGAAGAGGGACAACTGCTGCGCGACGCGGGCCGGCTAAACGGAATCCCCGGCATAATCGTCCATGGCCGCTATGACATGCCCTGCCCCGCGCGCTATGCCTATGCGCTGCACAAGGCATGGCCAGAAGCGGATTTTCAGCTCATCGAAGGCGCCGGTCACGCATATTCCGAACCGGGCATTCTCGATCAGCTCATCCGCGCGACCGATCGCTTCGGACGCGATTAGATCGTCCCGGCGGCGCGCAATTCGGCGATTTCGTCGGGAGACAAGCCGAGCCGCTCGATCAGCACCTTCTCGGTTTGCGCGCCGAGAGCCGGCGGCGCCGAGGGTTCGGGAGGGGGCGAATCGGACAGCCGCAGCGGGCTCGCAACAGCGGGGACATTGCCGATTGTGCCCGAGAGCCCGCGATGGCGCGCTTGCGGTTCGGCGAAGGCCTGTGCGATCGTGTTGATCGGGCCATAGGGGATGTTCGCCGCCGTCAGCGCCTCGGTCCATTGCACACTCGTCCGCCGCTCCATCGCCTCGACGAGCGGAGGGATTAACGTGTCGCGATTCTCAACGCGCGCAGCGTTGGTCCGGTAGCGCTCGTCACCCACCATTTCAGGATGGCCGGCGAGTTCGGCAAAGCGCGCGAACTGCGCGTCATTGCCGACCGCGACGATGAGCCAGCCATCCGCGGTCTCGAACGGCTGATAGGGGACGACATTGGGATGGGCGTTGCCGGTCCGCCCCGGCGGCGTGCCCGAGACGAGATAGTTGAGCGCCTGATTGCCGAGCGATGACAGCGCGACATCGAACAGCGCAATATCGATATGCTGCCCGCGCCCGGTCCGCTCGCGCTGGTAGAGCGCGGCGAGGATCGCGGCGGCGGCGTTCATACCGGTGGTCAGATCGACCATCGCCACGCCCATCCGCTGCGGCGGGCCCTCGGCATCACCGGTGATCGACATGAAGCCGCTCATCGCCTGGATCATGAGGTCGTAGCCGGGCTTATCGGCGTCGGGGCCATTCTGGCCGAAGCCAGTAATCGAGCAGTAAATCAGCTTGGGGTTTGTCGCCTTAAGCGCAGCAAAATCGAGACCATATTTGCCGAGCCCGCCGCGCTTGAAATTCTCGACGAGGATATCGCTCTGTTCGGCTAGCCGGCGGATCAGTGCCTGGCCGTCGGGCTGTGCGATGTCGATTGTCACCGAGCTCTTATTGCGGTTGGCGGCGAGATAATAGCCGGCGCGGCGATCCTCGCCCTCGCCATGCCAGGGCGGCCCCCAGCCGCGCGTATCGTCGCCGACACCGGGTTTTTCGATCTTGACGATATCGGCGCCAAGATCGCCGAGCATCTGCGTCGCCCAAGGCCCGGCGAGAACGCGAGAGAGATCGAGGACGCGAACGCCCGACAGGGCTTGATTCATTATCCCGAAAACGCCTGAATGCCGGTTATCGCACGCCCTAATATCAGCGCATGGACGTCGTGCGTGCCCTCATAGGTGTTGACCGTT
>CAYQVL010000400.1:0-2113 GCA_964420825.1 uncultured Sphingomonadaceae bacterium | reverse complement strand
TTATCCGACTGACGCGCCCAATAGGGGGCGAGCAGCACCCAGAGCAGAGCCGACCAAGTATAGGCGAGCGAGACCCAGAAATCGGGTATTTCGAGCGCGCGACCGATCGCCGGCATGACCGATTGGAGCGCAGTGTTTCCCGCCGCCGCGATCAGCATGACCGCGAACAGCAGCAGCATGCGCCGGCGCGGTATTCCGCTCGCCGCTAACGTTGCCATGCATGGTTCCGCTCGAATTGGACGAAGCTGATCGCATAGCGACCGTTCCAGATAGCCTGCCTACATTGGCCATCATAACCGACATCGTGCTGCGCGGTCCGCTGACTCGTAAAGGTCACGGCAATCTGCCCTGTGCGAAGCCCGGTCATCGTATATCTCATATCGGCAAGCCGGCACGAGCGAAAGCGCACTATGCCTTGCCAAGTGCGCCGGTATTTGCGAACTCCGCGCCCAGACGAAATTATGCTAGGCCTTTCATGATCAATTCGCTCGCCAAAGCTTCCCGCCGGGGCCATTCAGGCACCCATGGCCCGGGCCCGCTGGCTTTGTTCTTCAAGGGATTTATCAAGCACCCGGTGATGGTGGGGTCGGTGATCCCATCTTCGACCAAGCTGATCGACAGGATGCTGTCGCGCTGCGACTGGAAAAATACCAAGCTTTTCGTCGAATATGGTCCGGGCGTGGGCACCTTTTGCCGTCCGATACTCGAACGGCTTGCGCCCGATGCAACGCTGATCGCGATCGACACCAATCCCGATTTTATCGCCTATCTGACTCGCGAGATTGCCGATTCGCGATTCAAGCCGGTGCTCGGATCGGCGGCCGACGTCGAAGCGATCATCGCGGCCCATGGGTTCGACAAGGCGGACTATGTCGTTTCGGGTTTGCCGTTTTCGACGCTGCCCGACGGCGTTGGCGACAAAATCGGCGAAGCGACAGGCCGGGTCGTCCGTTCGGGCGGCGCATTTCTGGTCTATCAATTTTCGCCCAAGTGCCGCGACTATATCGATCCCTATTTCGACCGCGTGGACAAGGAATTCGAATGGTGGAACATTCCGCCGGCGCGGCTTTATTGGGGCTGGCGCGATTAACTCGCGCTATCGTCCGTCGAGTCCGAAATTGAGCCTTCGCGAGACATTGTAGTCGATCACCGACATCAGGATATAGGCGAAGCGGCCCTTGATCCTTCGCCACAGCGTTCGTTTGGCATAATATGATTGTTCGGTGATCGGCTTGCTGTCCGCCACCTCGCCGTCGATATAGCGGCGCATCGCCGCGGCGAACACAGCATCACGAATACGAAGCATGATCTCGAGGTTGAGATAGAGGCTGCGAACGTCGCAATTGGCGGACCCAATATAGGTGCTGTCGCCAACGACGAAGAGCTTGGTGTGCAACCGCGACGGCTGATACTCGTAGATATCGACCGACGGCAGCAGATATTGATAGCGGTTGCGAGCGGCGGCGATCGTGATCTGGTTGTCGGACTTGGCCGCGGTAACGATGCGCGCATGATCGCGTTTCGCGATGTCGCAGATCCGCCGCATCAGGGCGCCATATGGCGCGAAATAGGCGGCAATCATGTCGAGCCGATCGGCCGACGCCAGATCGTTGTTTAGCGCTTGGGCCCAGGGGCTAAGCTCGCGTGTCGGGCCGCCGAGCAGCCACCGGACCGGCCCGTCCTGCTCGCTGTGACGCAACAAAATCGCCCGCAGCCCGCGCATCTTCGACCCCGGGGTAAGCGACCATTCGAACAGCGCGTCGAAATAGCGAGCCAGCCTTTTGACCGCCGGGCCCTCCAGCCCGATTCCGAGATCGCGCCAGCCCTCGCCATAAGGCGCGAAATATCCGTACTCAACGTTAAATCCGCCGATGAGCGCTTTCCGCTCATCGGCTATCGCCATTTTCTGGTGGTTGCGCAGCAGATACCGGCGGCTGCGTTTGGCCTCGTAGCGGAAAAACCGTCCGCCGGCCGCTTCGATCGGAGCGAGAAATTCGTCGTCGGCTTGTTCGGAGCCGAAACCATCGATGAGCAGCGCGACATCGACACCCCGCCCGGCCGCCTCGGCCAAGGCGTCGCGAACGCGCTGGGACACGCCATCCGACGTAAATAT
>CAYQVL010000399.1:0-2121 GCA_964420825.1 uncultured Sphingomonadaceae bacterium | reverse complement strand
GCGCCGGGCTCGTGACCGGCATCGCGGCGGGCAGGTTCGGGATTTTCGCTTATTCCTTTCACTGCACCTACAGCGACATCGTCCATATTGGCCTTTGGCATAGCGCGGTGGTGGTAACCTGCGCGCTTGTCGGCCGGCTGACTGTCCCTCACCTGATCCGTTGGTGATCGATGCGATCTGCTAATGCGGAAGAAGCGAGAATGCGACCCCGATTTCTCACGCTCGTCGCCTCGCGAGCGGTGGTTGCAAATGCCTCGAAGATCTCGCTGGTCGTTGGCAGTTGCCTCAATCTGATCAATCAGGGTGAGGCAGTCTGGAATGGCTCCGAGATAGACTGGCCAAGAATCGTTCTCAACTTCGCCGTGCCCTATCTCGTCGCCAGTTACAGTGCAGCCAAGGCACTGCAGAGGAGTGGCGGCGGATAAACCGCGCTCGAGACGATTTTTCTCCACTCGTGTGTAACCTGGCTCCTGGGCTGGTCGAATCCGTCTCTTCAAAGGAGAATTGTCTATGTCCGTGAATCGGTTCCTTGCGCTGTCTACCGCTTTTGCCGCTGTTCTTGCTCTCGCAGCCTGCGAGAGCGAAGCCTCGTCTCCGCAAGCACAGTCCCAGCTATCCGACGCCGGCGAGACTGCGGAAATCCCGGTGGCTGAATGGATCGATTACGATCCCGCCACCTTTGCCCGCGCACAGCAGGACGGCGAAACCATCCTCGTCGACGTGAACGCCACCTGGTGTCCGACATGCAAGGCGCAGGCCCCGATCCTCGATGATATGCGCGACGATCCGGAGATGGGTGATGTTGTCTTCATGAAGCTCGATTTCGATACCCAGAAGGGTTTCCTCGAAGAGCATCGCATTCCGCGCCAATCAACGATCGTCGTCTTCCAGGGAGAGCAGGAGACCGCGCGCAGCATCGCCGAAACCGACCCTGAAAGGCTGCGCTCGGCGATCATCGCCGGTGTGTGATTTGCAGCTTATCTGAAGGAATTCTCATGGGCGGCGAATATGCACTGGCCTTCGTGGCCGGGCTGGTCACCATACTCAACCCTTGTGTCCTGCCGCTGATCCCGATCCTGGTGGCATCCTCGCTGGGTAAGCACCGGCACGGACCGCTGGCGCTGGCGACTGGCCTTGGCCTGTCTTTCACCATCTTCGGTTTCATCGTCATCGCTTTCGGCTTCCAGCTCGGCATCGATGAACGCGGTATCAGGATGTTTGCGGGCGCGGTGCTGCTCATCGCCGGTCTGGTGCTGCTGATACCCAGGGCGCAAGCCGCGCTGACGGCATTCGCGGCCCCTCTGACCAATCGGGCAAACCAGGCGCTGGGCAAGGTCAGCGGTGACGGGCTTGGTGGTCAGTGTCTCGTCGGATTGTTGCGCGGTCTGGTATGGACGCCTTGCGTAGGCCCTACGCTGGGGGCAGCGATTGCCGCTGCCAGCCAGGGCGAAGACCTGTTTCAGGCCTTCACGGTCTTTCTAACCTTTGCCATCGGCGTGGGTATATCCATCGTCCTGTTCGCCTATGCTTCGCGCAAGGCCGTAGGATGGTACGGCAAGCGCCTCCAGTCGGTGGCACGATATGCCAAACCGGTGTTCGGGATCGTTCTCGTGCTCGTCGGCCTGCTGGTGCTGACGGGTCTGGACAAGCAGCTCGAAGCCTTCATCCTCGACCTGTTGCCCGACTGGCTTGTTGCGTGCACGACACGCTTTTGATTGCGGTCCGCGTGGCGCGCATGTTGATGGGATCGAGAGAAGGAGAGTTTGATGCCCGTATTCCCATCCATCGAAGGCGAGCCGGCGCTCGACAAGGTTTTCAAACGCTTTCCGCATACGGTCATGCCGCTTCTGGAATATCATGACCGGCTTCTACGAGACCGGTCGCCGCTCACCGTCGCTGAGCGCGAACTGATCGCGGCCTACGTGTCCGGGATCAATGCCTGCACCTATTGCCACGGCGCGCACGTGGTGGCCGCCCGTGCCTTCGGTATCGATGCCGACGTTTTCGAAGGACTGATGGCCGATTTGGAATCGAGCGCGATCGACGAGAAACTCAAGCCGTTGCTTGCGTATGTGGGCAAACTGACCCGCACACCGGCCATGATGGCTCAGGCCGACGCAG
>CAYQVL010000398.1:0-2121 GCA_964420825.1 uncultured Sphingomonadaceae bacterium | reverse complement strand
CGAGCGCTTCGGGCCAGGGCCGTGACGCGCCCATTTCGAGCATCGCGTTCAACCGCGCGCCGACCTCTTCATTGCCGTAGAAAGAACAGCGATGGAGCGGGCCTTCCCAGCCCGCCTGCCGGCACGCCGCTTCGTAAAACTGGAACTGGAGAATGCGCGCAAGGAAGTAGCGCGTATAGGGAACGCTGTTGGGAACGTGATATTTGGCGCCGGCGTCGAAATCGGTCGCGCTGCGCTCGACCGGCGGGACGATGCCCTGATATTGCCGCCGCATATCGTTCCAGGCGCTCTCATAGGTCGCCGGTGTAATCGAGCCGTCGAAAATGCCCCACCGATAGCGATCGATGAGCAGGCCGAAGGGCAGGAAGGCGACCTTATCCATCGCCTGGCGCAAGAGCAGCCCGACATCGCGATCGGGACCCGGCACATTGGCTTCGTCGAGCAAGCCGATCTGGGTCAGATATTCGGGGGTGATCGACAAGGCAATGGTATCGCCGATCGCTTCGTGGAAGCCGTCATTGGCGCTGTTGCGATAGATCAGCGGCTGCTGGTTATAGGCGCGCTGATAATAATTGTGGCCGAGCTCGTGGTGGACGGTGACGAAATCGTCGGCGTTGACGCGCGTACACATCTTGATCCGCAGATCGTCGACATTGTCGATATCCCAGGCGCTGGCGTGACAGACGACGTTGCGATCGCGCGGCTCGGTGATCATAGAGCGTTCCCAGAAGGTCGCGGGAAGCGGATCGAAGCCGAGCGAGCTGAAGAACGCCTCGCCGGTGCGAACGATACGCTCGGGCGTGTAATCGGCGGCTTCAAGCAATGCGGTGAGATCGTAGCCGACATCGCCAGCGCCTTCGGGGGCGACTATATCGTAGATATTGCCCCATTCCTGCGCCCACATATTGCCGAGCAGATCGGCGCGGATCGGGCCGGTCGCCGGCTGGACATCGTCGCCATATTTTTCGTTGAGTTTCGTGCGCGTATAGCAATGAAGCTGTTCGTAAAGCGGCCGGGTTTCGTCCCACAGCCGCTCGGTCATCGCCGCGAATTCCTCGGGCGACATGTCGTACTGGCTGCGCCACATCGAGCCGCTGTCGTCATAGCCGAGATCCTGCGCGCCCTGATTGGCGATCGCGGTGAGACGTTCGTAATTGTCGCGCATCGCCGCGCCATTGTCGTGCCAGCTCGTCCACATTTCCTGGAGCGCGGCGGGATCGCGAACGGTGCCCATTCGCGCTTCGGCCTCGTTGCCGTTGATCGTCTCGCCATTCATCGTCGCCGTGCCGGTCGAATAGGCAGTCGACAGCGCTGTCGCGAGGCGGTTGAGTTCGGCGGCGCTGCCCTCGGTGGTCGGCGCGGCCAGCGTGATGCCGCCGCGCAGCAGATCGAGCTGACGATTGGTGTCGTAGCTCAGCCCGTCGAGATCGGCATAGCGCGCGGCCTCGTTGGCGAGGCGAACCTGCATTTCGGTGACGAGCGTGCCGAAATAGGTGTTGAGCGCATCGGTATCGACGTTAAGATAGGTCGAATTGACCCAGGCGGCGCGCGCCGAAATCTCGAACAGTTCGGTCATTTCCTCGTTGGCGCTCGCGACAAAGGCGTCGGCGGCGGCGGGCGTCAGCGCTTCGGAGGTTTCGGCGGACATCCCGTCTTCGTGATGGTCGGCTGCGGCTGGCGCGGCGAGCGCGAAAGCGGCGAGCGCCAGCGTCGAGGTGCCGATTTTGGCAAGATTTTTCATGGGGAAGACTCTCCTTTTACTTTGCTATGGCGCGCGTTTGACCCACCGGCGCGCGCGCGGTCAAGGGCAACGCGACGAGCGGCGGGTTAAATATCCGCCGCCTCGCCCAGCCAGTGCGCTATCGCGGCGCCAAATTCGGATTTGACGATGCAACTCATATGGCCGCCCGGCACTTCGACATGCGCGGCGTTAGGCAGCAAGGCGGCGAGCGCTTCGTGGCTGCCATTGTCCCGATCCTCATCGCCGGCGAGAACGAGTGTCGGAACGTCGATCGCGGCAAGCGCGCTTGCGGGGGTATCGGTAAAGACGTTGAGGATCTGGAGCAACGCCTGCGGGTCGCCATCGACAGTTTTGAGAAAGGCCTCGGCCATCCATTCGGG
>CAYQVL010000397.1:0-2148 GCA_964420825.1 uncultured Sphingomonadaceae bacterium | reverse complement strand
GCATCGCCCGCAGCATGGTGCTGGCCGCGGCATTGGCCCCGCGCACCACCTCGCCGAACGCCTCTTCGGCAGAATCGTTCCAGTGCCAGGTATCGTCAAACGCCTCGATCTGCGCCGCGCTCTCATTGCCCTTTGGCCCCTTGAACAGCACGTTGTAGCTGGCGTTCGAATTGAACGGCGGGTCGAGATAGATCAGGTCGACGCTCTCGCTCGCGATATGCTCGCGCAGGACGTGCAGGTTGTCGCCGTAATGGAGCGTGTTGGTCATCGGCGCGAAATCTCCCCGGTCGGCGATGTGGTAACGCGGCGGCGCGCCGAGGGGAAGCGGATTGGGCGCGATTGTCGATGGTTGTTCGCAAGCCCGCGCGGCGGAACTGGATTGCTTCGTCGCTGCGCTCCTCGCAATGACGGAGAGGGAAGAGGATCGTCGCGGGCTTCCGGCGCTCGCGATGACGATGCTTGCGCGGTCGGGGTGCGCGGGCAGATGGCGGGTCGATTCGACTCCTGATTCGGCGTGCCGTAAATATCGCGAATCGAGTCGCATCCAGAGCAATCCCAGAATTGCTGTTTCACTGCGTAGCGTTGCTTTTCAAAAGTCCAACACTTCAGGAGACGGCCGTTGAAAAATTTCACTAAAATTGTGCTCGGCGCGCTGGCGCTGGCGATCGCCATGCCGATTTCGGCACAATCGATACAAGAGGTGACGATTACGACATATCGCGCCGCACCCGGCCATCAGGTCGAGCTTTTGCGGTGGCTGGCCCGGCAAAACCAGGCGTCCGAAGCCGCCGGCGTTGCTGCCGCGCAGCTCTACGTCCATCACCAAGGCGCGAGTTGGGATTATCTCGTCATCGCCCCGGTTACCACCGAGGCGCAGGACCGGTCCGTCGACACTGAGGCGCAGCGGCTGGGCGTTCCGACCGGACCCGGCGTTGGCATCGAGCTCAGACGCCATATCGCCAGCCATGAAGACACGATCGCCGGCGGGCCGACCACGGCGGCCGCCATGCTCGCCGCCCTCGGCGAAGAATAGGAATCCAACCTAATCGGGGAGATGATATCATGAACAGGCTTATTACAATTCTCGCCGCGACGGCTCTGACCGCGCTGCCGGCGACGGCGATGGCCCAGCTCGAACCCTATGCCGATTATACCGTCAGCGATTCGGTTTCGACCGTCACGACGGTCAAGGTCAATGCCAATATGATCGACCATTATCTGGAGGGTCTTCGTCGAACCTGGGTCGCCAGCAATGAAGCATCCAAACGCCTCGGCCATATCCAGGACTATGCGATTTATGTCAGCGATCTGCCCAATAGCGGCGATTTCAACCTACTGCTTGTCGTAACCTTCGCCAATACCGCCGATCTCGCGCCCAACCGCGAGCGCTATCAAGCCTTTATGCGCGAATGGGGCCAGCGCAATCGCGAAATGACCGAAGAAGTGACAACGACCGTATATCCTAATCTCAGGGAGATTACGGGCGAATATCTGATGCGTCAGCTGACGATTAACCCGCAATAGGCCGGGCTTTTCGATCGGGAGTTTCCGAACCGGTCCGATCTTCTCGCGGTCGCCGCCGCGGAGGGCGGGCGCGGGTGGAGCCGGACGCCGCGGGTCGCGCGGGGACGAGGGGGGGTGTCGTGTCCGGCTCCACTCCATCAATGCACAAGCATCCAAATGGTTGCGTTGATCCATGTCGGCCGGTGGTGGCGCGGATAAGGGGTGGCGCGCGCGCGGCGAAACGGGCGCGTCATTGCGAGCGAAGCGGGCCGGCGGCGACCGAAGGCCACCCAATCCAGGGGAGATCGCGGGCCGCTCTGGATTGCTTCGTCGCTGCGCTCCTCGCAATGACGGAGAGGGAAGAGAATCGTTGCGGGCTTCCGGCCCTCGCGATGACGCGGGCTTGCACGGTCGGGGCGTGCGGGCAGCGGCGCGCGCGGCGAAAAATCGCAATGACGTATCTTCAGAACAGATATTCGACCGCGAAGAAACCGCCGATCCCGACGACCGCGACCGCCGCGGTGAACACGCCGAAATGCTTCTCGATGACCGCCTTCATCGGCTCGCCGAAGCGCCAGAGCAGCCCGGCGACGAGGAAGAAGCGCCCGGCGCGCGAGACGATCGCGGCGAAGATCAGGATGTGGA
>CAYQVL010000396.1:0-2152 GCA_964420825.1 uncultured Sphingomonadaceae bacterium | reverse complement strand
TATCGCCGCCCTTTTCACACACCGGAGCCGCCTTGCGTATCGGCCGAACCGACACAAATGCTCCGTGGCGATGCGCCCGCAGATTTGCTATGATTTGCTACAAGGATAGGAAGGCCCGTCTTTTCCAATCAGGGAAGACGATGATCGGCAAACCTGCGTTCTGAGTTCCGATCATGACGGGCTCCTTTTGCGCAGGAGACTCGATATGAACAGAGTTATCGTCACAACGGCCTTCGCGGGGCTTGTTGCTCTCACCCAAAGCATTGCCCCATCGAACGCAGATGGCGAGCCGCAGGAATTTTCCGTCGAAACGCTTGCCATGCTCGATCCCACGCGAAACGCGACTGCCGCATGCGGTTCGCCACTCGGCAATGACGCCCTGCGCGCCCGGCTTATTCTGGCCGCCGCCTTTGACGACCGCACCGCGGATGAAAATATGCCCCTTTTTGAAGGCGTTCCCGCATCGGGTCTCTCCGTGACCACCAGCAGTGAAGAGGCACGGCGCTATTTCGATCAGGGACTGATGCTCGTCTACGGGTTCAACCATCACGGTGCCATTCGCTCCTTTCAGGAGGCACAGCGCCGCGACCCCGATTGCGCCTTATGCTTCTGGGGCGAGGCGTTGGCCTATGGGCCCAATATCAATGCGCCGATGGATGCCGGAACGAATGATACAGCGCTCGCGGCGCTGAGTCGGGCGGCGGCATTACGCGGAGGGGTTTCACCCGAAGAACAGGCTTTGATAGACGCCTTGGCGCTGCGCTATTCCGCCGAAGCCGATTCGGATCGCGCCGCGCTCGATGCGGCCTATTTCGAGGCGATGATTGGCGCCGCCGCACGTTTCCCCGACAATGACGATATCGCAGTACTTGCCGCCGAGGCGGCCATGGATACCAGTCCGTGGGACTATTGGGAGGCGGGACGGCAGACCCCGCGCGGCCGCATCGGAGACGCTATCCGTCTAATCGAGCGTGTGATGGCCCGCAATCCAGCTCATCCCCAGGCTGCGCATCTTTATATTCACCTGATGGAGAATAACGCCGATCCGACTCGGGCCGAGGCTGCGGCCGACCAGCTCGCCCAATTCATCGCGCCGTCGGCCGGTCATCTCGTCCATATGCCCGCCCATATCTATTACCGAATCGGGCGCTATGCGGATTCCATTCGTGTGAATGTCGAGGCGGCGCGCGCCGACGAAGCCTATCTGGCCACCGCGGGAGACAACGGGGTCTATCGCTTCGGCTATTACCCGCACAATGTGCATTTCATCGTCACTTCGGCGCAAATGTCGGGCGACATGGCAACGGCGATCCGCGAGGCTACCCGCCTTTCGTCTATCGTCAGCCCCGATATCGCCGAACAACTGGCCTGGGTCCAACCGATCAATGCAGCGCCCTATCTGGCCATCGCGCAGTTTGCTGAGCCAGCGCGTATCCTAGAATTCGATACGCCGCAAAGCCGTCTGCCCTATGTCGAGGCAATGCGGTTCTATGCCCGGGCTGTGGCGCAGGCACAGCTGCGCGATCGTGACGGATTTTCCCGGGAATTGGAGGCCCTGCAATCACTGGCCCGTGATAGCGACTGGACCGCCATGGTCGAGCAGGGAGTGCCGGCACCCGAATTGCTGCAGATCGCCGAAACCGTGGCCCGTGGCCGCTATGCCTATGCCACGGGTCGCTATGATGAAGCGATCCGGCTCTATAGCGAAGCGATCGAGATCGAGCAGGGGCTGCCCTACACCGAACCGCCCTATTGGTACTACCCGATCAGCCAATCGCTTGGCGCGGCCTATTACCGCACCGGTCGATTGGTCGAAGCGCGCACTGCCTTTCGCGCCGCGCTCGTCCAGGCCCCGGCCAACGGCTGGGCTCTATATGGCCTAGCCATGACCGAGCAGGCGCTCGGCCATCGACCCGAAGCGGCCGCGGCCGAAGCCGCATTAGACCGAGTTTGGCTCGGTA
Organism: uncultured Sphingomonadaceae bacterium; assembly: GCA_964420825.1. Classification (GTDB taxonomy): domain Bacteria; phylum Pseudomonadota; class Alphaproteobacteria; order Sphingomonadales; family Sphingomonadaceae; genus Parasphingopyxis. The sequence goes on along the minus strand of CAYQVL010000396.1, from coordinate 191 downwards.
GCCGCGACTGGTTGCGAATGGACCGGATCTAGGAGGCGGTTAAGGAGATTGACTGGCTTCGCAGTTTGATTGATGCGGTACGCTCTGCACGTTCAGAAGTGGGCATTGCACCGTCGATTCAAATGGCTATGGAAGTCGGTGAGATGCCGAATTTGCGGCAACTCAGTTCAATCGATTGAATAGATTCGGCG
>CAYQVL010000395.1:0-2152 GCA_964420825.1 uncultured Sphingomonadaceae bacterium | reverse complement strand
GCCGGGCGACTCGGGAGGAAGGGAAATGCGCTTCATCGGACAGGATGAAACAGATTTGGGCCAAGTAGGACAGGATTTTTTGCATGCCGGTCAAAAAGGAAGCGCTGCGCCGGGCGGGCGTCGATTATATCGAGGTCAAATCGGGCGACCGCTCGCTGCGGACGATCGATCGTCCGGCAGGAAGCGGCTGTCGGACGAAGGCTGCGCCCCGCGAAGCTCGGCCCGAAGCCGGAGAAGGCAAGGCGCAGTACGAATTGAATATACCGTCGCCGGAATTCCCCGGAAGTCCAGCAGCCTTGCCCATGCCCGTGAAAAGATCGCCGCATGGGCCGAGGACTATAACACCGGGCCGCCCCACTCCTCGCTCGGATATGCCACTCCGGCGGCGTTCGCCGCCGACCTCGAAAAGCAAGGGGCTGCTTCACCTGCCCACGTGGACAACAACAACGCCGAGGCTCTAATCGCAACTGGATGAAAGTTGGGGGTCACGTCAAAGGGAGTAAGCGCATCATGCTCCCTTCACATCGGCTATAGATGCGCCGAAATTGACGTGAAACGCTGCGCCATCGATAACGAAAGCTGGTACCGACACCACGCCCGCCGCTTCTGCTTCGGCGATCCGGTCTGGCGCATCGGCAAAGTTCACAACTTCAACATTGTAGCGCGCAGGATCGAGCGCGCCCGCGAGGCCCTGTTCAGCCGCCACGCAAACGCTGCATCCGGCATGATAGAAAATAGCTTCGATTGTCATTTGCAATTCCTTATCGCTCGGTCGATTTGGTATCGACTCGATACGTGTCATCTACCAGAGAGATGTTGACTTGCCAATATAGTTTTTAGTCGATACTAAATTTATATGCCTTTTGAACGTGTGCCTGAACTCCTGTCCCGCTTGGCGCGACTGATTGCCGCCGATGGCTACTATCAGGGCCTTCAACCGGTACAGTGGCAAGCGCTACGCTATCTCGCTGCCGCCAATCGATTTTCGCGGACGCCGGGAGGACTGACCGCATGGCTTGGTCAGACCAAAGGCAGCGTATCACAGACGATCAACACATTGATCCGTAAGGGTCTGCTGAGCCGAAATGGGGACGAGTCTGATCGTCGCGTTGTGCGTCTGGCGCTGACTGCTGATGGTGAAGCACTTGTTCAGGATCACAAGCCGGTCGCTGCGGACATTCTAAACGCCTTGAGCGAAAAAGAGCGTGCTATATTTGGCGACTTGGCGGAAAAATGTCTGCGAGCTAACCTCGCGGTGCGGGGTCGGCGGCCCTTCGGAGTTTGCCGGGAGTGCCGCCACTTTGAACGCAGTGGTGGCGATGTGCATCGCTGTAAACTGCTCAACGTCTCGTTGAGCACAGCGGACTCAAATCTGATATGTGTAGAACAGGAAGCCGCATGAGCGGGCGTATTGATGCTGTGTTGACGGGGCGTGTCGTGCCCTTTGGCCGGGTCAATTCCGGGGACATCGCGTAATCCGGCAGCCCGCCTCATGCGCGCAGCCGCATCAATCCTTCCTGCGCCACGCTCGCCACCAGCCTCCCGTCGCGCGAGAAAATCTGGCCGCGGTTGAAGCCGCGGGCATGACCGGTCCATGGCGAATCGGTCGTGTAAAGCAGCCAATCGCCGGCATCGAATTCCTCGTGCAGCCACAGCGAGTGATCGAGACTGGCCATTTGCACCGGATGGCTCATCCAGCTGATGCCATGCGGCAGGGTGCTGGCGCCGAGCAGCGTCATATCCGAAGCATAGGCGAGCACCGCCTGCTGCATCGCTTGCCCCCCCCCGAACGGCGCTACCGCGCGAAACCAGCTGGCGGCGCCGGTCGAGCGCTTTTCGGGATGGAAGAAATTGGGTTCATCGACCGGACGTTGCTCGATCGCGCGCTGGCGCAGCATGCGCTTGCGATGTTCGGGCGGCAGCTTGGCGATATTGTCGCGCCAGAAATCCGCGGCGGACTGCAATTCTTCGGGCGGCGGCACATCGGGCATTTCGACCTGATGCGACAGTCCTTCTTCGGGCCGCTGGAAATTGGCAGCCATATTGAGGATAGGTTTGCCCTTTTGCAGCGCGATGATCCGCCGCGTCGCGAAGCTGCGCCCGTCGCGGTCGCGGACGACGCGGTAGATGATCGGGAAGTCTTCATTTCCCG
>CAYQVL010000394.1:0-2156 GCA_964420825.1 uncultured Sphingomonadaceae bacterium | reverse complement strand
AGGACAGGGGTTGTTCGGCTCCAGCCTGGAGCCCGACTCATTGCGTCAACTGATCCATGAATTGCGCACGCCGCTCAACGCGATCGCCGGCTTTGCCGAGATGATCGAGCGCCAGTTGCTCGGGCCGGTGTCGGCGAGCTATCGCGATCGCGCGTCGACGATCACTGGCGAGGCGGCCAATCTTTTGCGCGCGGTCGACGATCTCGACGCAGCCGCGCGAAGCGAGGCCGGCCAGAACGCGCTCGCCCCGCAAAGCGTCGATGGCGCGGGAATCCTCGAACGTCTCCACGACGAATACGCCGGCCAGGCCGATGCGCGCGGCGTCAAAGTGGCAATCAGCATCGACGAGAATTTGCCGCTGCTCGCTGCCGATCCGATTGCCGCCGAACGGATGATCGAGCGGCTGCTGGCCGCTGCCGTGGGGCTGGCGGGTCCCGGAGAAACCATAGCGATTCGCTGCGTTCCCGAGCGCGGCGGGGCGAGCGTTGCGATGAGCTTTGCGCGGCCGGCGCTGCTGATCGGCAAAAGCGAGAGCGAGTTGCTCGATCCCGGTTATTCTCCTGACGGCGATTGGCCCGACGCGCCCGCGCTTGGCCTGGGCTTTGCCCTTCGGCTGGTCGGCAATATCGCCCGCGAGGCCGAGGGAAGCCTGACGATCGAAACCGAAAATTTTGTTCTGCGCCTCCCGGCGAAAGATGCTAGCGCCTGCTCGAGTGGGCGGGGCTGACATCAACACCGATGCGGACGGCTTGGCGAGCGACGAAAACCCCGTCGGGCGCATAGACGTGCCGCCCGACCGCTCGGCCATTGCAGAATTGCCCGAAGACTTCGGTCGCCGCTTCCTGATCTTCGTGGATACCGAGGAAGAGTTCGACTGGAGCCGGCCGCTCAAACGCGAGAATGTCGCGGTCGAGGCCATGGAGGGCTTGCCCGAAGCGCACCGCTTCTTTCGCGAGGCCGGCGCCGAGCCTGCCTATATGGTCGATTATCCCATCGTCGACAACGATCGCTCCGCGGCGATCATCGCGGACATGCAGGCGCGCGACGGATGCGAAATCGGTACCCAACTCCACCCCTGGGTCAATCCGCCCCATGATGAGGTCGTGACGCCGCATAACAGCTTTACCGGCAATCTGCCGCTCGCTCTCCAGCGCGCCAAACTCGAGCGCCTGACCGAGCGCATCGCCGAACGCGTCGGTCAGCGTCCGGTGATCTATCGCGCCGGGCGTTACGGCATCGGCGCGCGCAGCGCTGAACTGCTCGAAAATGCCGGCTATGCGATCGATTCGTCGGTGCGGGCGTTGTTCGACTATAGCGGAGAAGGCGGACCCGATTTTTCCGGCTTCGGCATCGAACCGTTTTGGGCGGGGCCGCGCGGCAGCCTTCTCGAAATGCCGCTGACCGCGACCTTTATCGGCCCCATGCGGCGAAACGGGGGGTGGCTCTATCGGCTAGGCGATGTCATTCCCAAATGGCGTTCGCTGCTCGGTCGGACCCATATGCTCCAGCGCGTATCGCTGACGCCCGAAGATTATCCTCTCGACCTTGCTCTCGAAGCCATCCGGCGGCTGATCGAAGACGGTCAGCAGGTCTTTAGCCTGTCGTATCACTCGCCGTCGGTGGTTCCAGGCTACACGCCCTATGTGCGCGATGGCGCCGACCTTGCCGCATTCTATCGCTGGTGGGACGGCGTATTCGAACTTTTTGCCCGGCATGGCGTCGAATCGGCGCGTGTGGCCGATATCGTGACAGCGGCTCGGGCGGCGCGCTAGGCGCTTGCTATGCGCGGCGCGTTTTGGCATCGCGGCGGCGCATACCCGGTGGGGCCTGTAGCTCAATGGTAGAGCCGGCCGCTCATAACGGCTTGGTTGTAGGTTCGAGTCCTGCCGGGCCCACCATTTTCATGCCGTTTTCGCGACACAGCCATTGCGGCAGCGAGCGTTGCCGCCTAAGGGCGCAGGGCAATTGGCGGGGAGTGGCGCAGCCTGGTAGCGCATCTGTTTTGGGAACAGAGGGTCGCAGGTTCGAATCCTGTCTCCCCGACCAGTTTTGGCTACGGAAAGATGTCCGGGGGACATCTTTCGGCCAAAACTCCCGAGCGGAAAATCGCTTGATCCCAGCGGACGCCCGGTCATTTCCGATTTTCGCAATGCCGC
>CAYQVL010000393.1:0-2164 GCA_964420825.1 uncultured Sphingomonadaceae bacterium | reverse complement strand
CAGCGCGGTCTCGAAACTGTCGGCGAGCCGCGTCTCGATACCCTCGCGCACGACGAGCCGGTCGACCACCACCTCGATGTCGTGCTTGTACTTCTTGTCGAGCGCGGGCGCGTCTTCGATATCGTGGAATTCGCCATCGACGCGGACGCGCATGAAGCCCGCCTTCTGCCACTCGGCGATCTCGCGGCGATACTCGCCCTTGCGGCCGCGGACGACGGGGGCAAGCAGGTAGAAACGCGTGTCTTCGGGCAGCGCCATGACGCGGTCTACCATCTGGCTGACCGTCTGCGCGGCGATCGGCTCGCCGGTGGCGGGGCTGTAGGGGATTCCGACGCGCGCCCAGAGCAGCCGCATATAATCGTAGATCTCGGTGACGGTGGCGACGGTGGATCTTGGGTTCCGGGACGTCGTCTTCTGCTCGATCGAGATCGCCGGCGACAGCCCGTCGATATGCTCGACATCGTGCTTCTGCATCATCTCGAGAAACTGCCGCGCATAGGCGGACAGGCTCTCGACATAGCGCCGCTGGCCCTCGGCGTAGATGGTGTCGAACGCCAGGCTCGACTTGCCCGAGCCCGACAGGCCGGTGATGACGATCAGCCTGTCGCGCGGCAGATCGATATCCACGCCCTTGAGATTATGCTCGCGCGCGCCGCGGACGCTTATGTGGGTGAGGGGCATCGGGGCGTTGTTCCAGATTTGTTCTTGCGGAGCAAGTGGGCGTGAGGGCTTCGCTTGCAGATAGGAAACGAGCGGCGCGAGGCAAGGTTGCCGATGGGGCTTGCGCAGGGACGACGGGTGCGGGCAGGGTGGGCGCGATCAAACGGGAGCGGACATGGACATCGGCGGTTATCTCGATCAGGTGCGCGCCGCGTATGACAGCGGCGACGCGACCGAGCACAGCTACCGGCCCGCGCTGCAATCGCTGTTCCAGAGCATCGACCCGAAGCTGACCGTCATCAACGAGCCCAAGCGCGGCGAGGCGGGCATGGTCGATTTCATGTTCAAGCGCGGCGACGTGCCGTTCGGCTGGGCCGAAGCCAAGGACATCGTCAAGGACGTCATCAAGCTCAAGGGCTACTCGATCGAGCAGCGCAAGCGCTACGAGAAAGCCTACCCCAACCTGATCTACACCAACGGGGTCGATTTCGAGTTCATCCGCGACGGGAAGCAGGTCCACTTCGTCTCGATCGCCGATTTCATGGGGCAGCTTGGCGGGCTGCAGCCGCTGCCCGACCATTTCGAGGAGCTGGAGCGCCAGCTCCAGCTGTTCGCCGAACAGAAGCCGATCTCCATCCGTTCCGCCGCCAGGCTCGCCGAAATGATGGCCGCCAAGGCGGCGATCATCAAGGACGAGATCGGCATCGCGCTGGCCGACGATCCCGAGTTCCGCTCGGGCCTCGGCGGCCAGTTCAAGAGCTTCAAGGCCAACCTGCTGCCCGCCCTGACGCCGGGCGAATTCGCCGACATCTATGCCGAGACGATCACCTACGGCATGTTCGCCGCGCGCTTCCACGACACGGACCTCAGCACGTTCAGCCGGCAGGAGGCAATGGAGAGGCTGCCCGCCTCAAACCCGTTCCTGAAAGGCCTGTTTGAATACATCGCCGGTCCGCAACTGCCCAAACGCCTCGAATATATCGTCGACGACCTGGTCCAGGTGATGCGCGCCAGCGACCCGCACTCGCTGTTCCGCGATTTCGGCAAGTTCACCGCGCGCAACGACCCGTTCGTGCATTTCTACGAAGACTTCCTCGCCGCCTACAACCCGAAGAAGCGCAAGAGCCGCGGCGTCTGGTACACGCCCGAGCCGGTGGTCGATTTCATCGTCCGCGCGGTGGACGACGTGCTCAAGACCGAGTTCGGGCTTGCGGATGGTCTCGCCGATACCAGCAAGGTCACGGTCGATTGGGATACCGGGCAGGACGATCCCAAAAGCGGCAAGCCGCGTACGATCAGGAAGGATGTCCACAAGGTCCAGATACTCGATCCGGTCAAGGTAAGGGCCGCCATAAACCTCGGTGCCCCACCAGGTGTGGTTAGGGTTACGGACCAGAACCTGCTTGACGCCGACTTCGTTGGTTTCCGGCAGCCAGGCGCCGGTGCCGATCGGGTTGGTGCGCGGATCGCCATTGTCATAGGACGAATGCACCACGGCAGCGGG
>CAYQVL010000392.1:0-2166 GCA_964420825.1 uncultured Sphingomonadaceae bacterium | reverse complement strand
AGGGAGACTCGGTCATGTTGATGGACGAAATCGATGTCGCCGCCGGAACGGCGTGCGAGGGCAGGACAGGAATGGCGGCCAAACCGGGCTCGCGGGCTCCTTCGCACGAGAGCCGGACGTTCGACCTGCCGGGTTCGATACGGGCGATGATGTTCGGAAGCTACGCACTGTTTTTCGGCGGTCTCGCGATCGCCGTCGGCGGCATCTTCGATGCGCCGGGGATGGTGATCATCAGCGTCAGTTTCGCGGTCATGTATTTCGGCACCGCGACGATCCTCGTGCGGATTGCGAAATCCCATCGCACGGCGGACAATGTGCGCGAGACGCCTGTCCGATCGAGACTCTGACCGGCCCGCGATTGCCGGCGGCGCGCTATTGTCCTGCGTCTTCGGCCATCGGTTCGGCGTCTTCGCCGATCCGTTCGAGTTCGTCGAGACGGCGGCGGGTTTCCTTGTCGGGTTCGATTGTCACGCCGCCGTCGCCGCCGATCCCGATCCGCGCGCCGCCGAGGCCCGAGTCGATGGTAATGCCTTCGGGATCGATGACGATATCGGGTTTTTCGCCCATCGGCTCGTCGGGCGGCGGGGGAGGCGCATCGCGGGGGCGCGGTCTCGGCGTCGCCGCGGGAATCGCGCCGATCATGAAATTGCGCCAGATGCGCGCGGGCGCGCCGCCGCCGCTCGCATTGCCCAGCGGCGTATTGTCGTCGTTGCCGATCCAGACGCCGACGACGAGATCGCCGGCAAAACCGACGAACACCGCATCGCGGCTGTCCTGGCTCGTGCCCGTCTTGCCGTAGGCGGGAATCGAGAGCCGGGCAGCGGTTCCCGTGCCCTCGTTGATCGCCGTTCCGAGCAGATCGAGCAACTGGTCGCGATGGCGCGCCGCGACGGTGCGCCGGGTATCGAGCAGAGTTTCGAAGAAGCCGGGACCATCCTGCTCAAGCGCATGCGGCGAGACGGGAACGCCGTCATTGGCGACCGTCGCATAGGCCGAGACGAGTTCGATCAGCGTGATATCGGCGCTGCCCAATGCGACGCTGGCATTGGCGGGAAACTGACGTTCGACGCCGAGCGCGCGCGCCGCGCCGGCGATCGCATCGCTGCCGAGCTGTTGATAGAGCCGCACCGCGACGACGTTGCTCGAACGGGCGAACGCCTCGCGCAAGGTGATCTGCCCGCGATAGCGCCCGCCGGCGTTCGACGGGCGGTATTCGCCCGCCTCGATCGGCGTATCCTGAACCAGCGTCTCGGGCGTCATGCCGCTGCGCAATGCCGCGAGATAGACGATCAGCTTGATTGTCGAGCCCGGCTGGCGCGTCGCCTGCGTCGCGCGGTTGAAGGGCGAGGCGGCATAGTCGCGCCCGCCCACCATCGCGACGACCTCGCCATTGGCGCGCATCGCGACGAGCGCGACCTGCGCGCCGGCCGGGGCGCCCTGCCGGGTTGCGCGTTCGGCGAGCGATTGCAGCCGGCGATCGAGCGTCGTCGGCACTTCGACCGTTTCATAGCCGATGCCATAGGCCGCGCGCGCCTCCTCGAGCGCCCAGGCGGCGAAATAGCTGCCGCGCGGAAGCGGCGGAGGCGGGCGATGATCGACGGTCGCCGGGTCGACCGCCGCCGCTTCTTCGGCGGTCAGATAGCCGGCATCGACCATCGCGGCGATGACGACGCGCTCGCGCGTCTGCGCGCCTTCGAGGTTGCGCGTCGGCGCATAGCGCGACGGCGCCTTGACGAGCCCGGCGAGCATCGCCGCCTGGGTCAGCGTCAGGTTTTCGGGATGGCGGTAGAAATAATGCAGCGAGGCCGCGCGCAAGCCATAGACATTGTCGCCGAAATAGACGTTCGAGAGGTAGCGTTCGAGGATCTGGTCCTTGCTCAGCCATGCTTCGAGCCAGAGCGCGATCGGCAGTTCCTGAACCTTGCGGAACATCGTCCGGTCGCTGCTCAGATAGGTGAGCTTGGCGAGCTGCTGGGTGATCGTGCTGCCGCCCTGGCGCGCGTCGCTGGTCATATTGGCCCACAGCGCGCGCGCGATGCCCCAGGGATCGATACCCCAATGATCCTCGAAACGGCGATCTTCGATCGCCAGGAAGGCGTGGATGACATGCGGCGGAAGGTTGGCGACCTCGACGGGCCTGTCCATCACCGGCCCCATCCGCGCTAT
>CAYQVL010000391.1:0-2172 GCA_964420825.1 uncultured Sphingomonadaceae bacterium | reverse complement strand
TCGCCCTTCGGGCTTTCGGTCGCCACGTAAACTTCGCCTGCGGGCACATGGAAGCCCTCGGTGTAGAGCTTGAAGTGGTGGATCAGCGCTTCCATCGACTGCTTCATCTCGGCGCGCTTGGGCGGCACGACCTTGCGGTCGAGGCTGGCGATCGGGCCTTCGGGCATATCGTCGATGCACTGGCGCATGATCCGCGCCGACTGGCGGACTTCCTCGACGCGGACCATGAAGCGATCGTAGCAATCGCCCTTGGTGCCGACGGGAACGTCGAATTCCATGCGGTCGTAAACGTCATAGGGCTGCGACTTGCGCAAATCCCAGGGCAGCCCCGAACCGCGGATCATCGGCCCCGAAAAGCCCCATGCGATCGCGTCGTCCTTGGAAACGGTCGCGATATCGACGTTGCGCTGTTTGAAGATGCGGTTGTCGGCGACGAGGCTAATCGCGTCTTCGTAGAGCGTTGGAAAGGTGTCGAGCCAGTCGGCCATGTCGGCGATCAGCTTGGGCGGCAGATCCTGATGGACACCGCCGGGGCGGAAATAGGCGGCGTGCATGCGCGCGCCCGAGGCGCGCTCGTAGAATGCCATCGCCTGTTCGCGCAGCTCGAACAGCCAGATATTGGGCGTCATCGCGCCGACGTCCATGACGTGGCTGCCGAGGTTGAGCCAGTGGTTGAGCATCCGCGTCAGCTCGGCGAAGAGGACGCGGATATATTGCGCGCGCAGCGGCACTTCGAGGCCGAGCAGTTTCTCGATGGCGAGCACATAGCTGTGCTCCATGCACATCGGCGAGACATAATCGAGCCGGTCGAAATAGGGCAAAGCCTGGAGGTAGGTCTTGTATTCGATGAGCTTTTCGGTGCCGCGATGGAGCAGCCCGATGTGCGGATCGACGCGCTCGACGATCTCGCCGTCGAGCTCGAGGATCATCCGCAGCACGCCATGCGCGGCGGGATGCTGCGGACCGAAATTGATCGTGTAATTGGCGATCGCGGTATCGCCGACAGTCGGGTCGGCGGCGTCGGTCTCGCCTTCGATCTCCTCGAGATAGTCAGCCATCAGGCATTGCCTCCCGGCTTGTCGGGCTCGTCGGACCGCTCGGCCGCCTGACTATTCGCCGGCTCGCCCGCGCCGGTATCTTCGGGCTTGTCGGTGGTCTTGGGCGTCGGCGCTTTCTCCTGGCCCTTGGGGCCACCGGTTTTGGCGGGAAGCTCGTCGGCCTTGAGCGGGGTCGGCGCGCCGGGCGCTTCGGGCCGGGCCTTTTCGTCGCCGGGGAGGATATATTCGGCGCCTTCCCAGGGGCTCATGAAATCGAAGCTGCGGAAATCCTGCGCGAGTTCGACGGGCTCATAGACGACGCGCTTATGCTGTTCGGAATAGCGCATTTCGACATAGCCGGTGAGCGGGAAATCCTTACGCTGCGGGTGGCCGCGAAAGCCGTAATCGGTGAGGATGCGGCGAAGATCGGCATTGCCCTCGAAGAGCACGCCGTACATGTCGAAAACTTCGCGTTCGAGCCATCCCGCGACCGGCCAGATATCGGTGACCGACGGCACGGGCGTCTCCTCGTCGGCGGTGACCTTGACGCGGATGCGATGATTGCGCGTCAGCGAGAGCAGGTGATAGCAGACCTCGAAGCGCTCGGGGCGGCCGGGATAATCGACGCCGGCGATTTCCATCAGCTGCTGATAGGCAAGCCCCGGCGTATCGCGCAACGCGCGCAACGCATCGTTGAGCGATACGCGGCGAACCGACACGGTGATCTCGTCGACAGCCTCATAGGCGTCGAGCACGGCGTCGCCGAGCGCGGCTTTGACCGCGTCGATCACACCTGCGTTCGAGGCGATCCGGGGGGCGGATGACGCCATGGGTTAACGCTCGATCGTGCCGGAACGGCGGATTTTGCGCTGGAGTTGCATCACGCCATAGAGCAGCGCCTCGGCCGTCGGCGGACAGCCCGGCACATAGATATCGACGGGCACGATACGGTCGCAGCCGCGCACTACGCTGTAGCTGTAATGATAATAGCCGCCGCCATTGGCGCAGCTGCCCATGCTGATCACGTATTTCGGCTCCGACATCTGGTCGTAAACCTTGCGCAGGGCCGGTGCCATCTTGTTGCAGAGCGTTCCCGCCACGATCAACACGTCGGACTGGCGCGGGGAGGCGCGCG
>CAYQVL010000390.1:0-2189 GCA_964420825.1 uncultured Sphingomonadaceae bacterium | reverse complement strand
GCGCGGGGCAAGGCTGTAGACGAGCAGCTTGTCAGCCTTTTTGATATAATCGGTTATGCATCCATGATAAGAGTGAAACCTACCGGGGGGCGGTGTAGAGGATCGAATCCATGGCCCGATTTCCGTTGCTTGCCGCGTTTGCAATGATCGCCGCGCCGGCCATCGCCCAACCCGTCGATTGGACGCACGCAGAAACCGTTACGGTGACGTTATCGAGTTTCGATTTTACGCCGCAGACGCTGCAACTCGAGAGCAACCGGCCCTATCGGCTTCATTTCGTCAACGCGGCGTCGGGCGGGCACAATTTTGTCGCACGCGATTTCTTTCGCGCCGCCACGATCGCGCCGAGCGATCGCGCGCGAATAGCCAATGGCACGATCGAACTACGTGGCGGCGAAAGCGCCGATGTCCGGATCATGGTCGACTCGCCTGGCCGCTACGCCGTGCATTGCTCGCATTTCATGCATAGCGTGTTCGGCATGACCGGCGCCATCGTCGTGCGCTAGGCGATCACACCGTAGTGTGCATCGCCGCGAAAAAGTGTCGCGCCTTTTCGCGCCAGACATTCTTGCGGTAGCCGGGATGGTCGCGAAGCGCGTCCCAGTCGATGCCGGCGTTGAGCGCGAGTGTCCGCGCGAGGCTTTCAGAGTCGATTGCAAGAGTGTCGCGCTGTTCCATTATGTGCTCCGGACATTGGCCATTTGGACCCTTGCCTGTGCGATGATTAGCCGCGATCGTCCGGACGAATTGTGATCCGCCGCACTGACTTGCGATTTGGGCCTTAGCCGCCGCGCAGGAGGGTAATGCTCGCTTTGCCGTGGCGGCGCCGGGCTTCTTCAGCAAACCCCTCGATAGCGAGCATCTCGTTGCGCGCGGTCTCGACGGCGATCCAGCTGGCCGGACCTATCCATCCTTTGGCGAGCAAAAGTTCGAGCACGGTGGCTGCAGCGCCGACCGCATAAGGCGGGTCCATGACGATAAGATCAAGGGGCTTGACGATTGGCCAAAGCGCGAGCGCCGACTGCGCGCGAATATCGCAGCAATCCTCGGTGCCAAACTTGGCGACATTGCCCCTGAGCGCGATGAGCGCATCGCGGTCGTTCTCGACAAAAGTGCAATGGACAGCGCCGCGCGACAGCGCTTCGAGTCCGAGCGCGCCGGTTCCGGCGAAAAGGTCGGCGAGGCGCAGCCCTTCGAAGCTGCCAAGGCGGCTCGTCAGCATTGAGAACAATGCCTCGCGCGTCCGGTCGCTGGTTGGGCGGGTGGCATCTCCGGCGGGAGCCTTCAACGAACGCCCACGCCATTTGCCGGCGATAATTCTCACTTTAGCGATTTTCGGAAAACGGCAAGATCGTTGCGTTCGATCGGCGCGACCGCGCCCTTGGGCAGATCACCGAGCGCAAAGGGCCCGAAGTAGGTTCGGATCAGCCGGCTGACTTTGAGCCCGAGATGTTCGAGGACATTGCGGACCTCGCGGTTCTTGCCTTCGGCGAGCGTCATTTCGATCCATTGGTTGCGGCCGGTGCGGCGTTCGAGATTGGCGTTGATCGATCCGTAGTGGACGCCCTCGACAGTGATGCCGTGGATCAGGCCTTCAAGCTGATCTTGGCTCACGGTGCCGAAGGCGCGGGCGCGATAGGTACGCTTGATGCCAGTGGCGGGGAGCTCAAGCTGACGCTTGAGGTCGCCGTCGTTGGTCAGCAACAGCAGTCCCTCGGTGTTTAGATCGAGCCGCCCGACGGGCATCAGCCTCGGCAGATCCTTTGGCAGTTTATCGTAGATGGTCGGCCGGCCGGCGGGATCGCGCTCGGCGGTCAGCAGTCCGGCGGGCTTGTGATAGCAATAGAGTGTCGATGCGGCGGGCTTGGCGACGGGATCGCCATCGACACTGACGCCGGCGAGAGAGGTCAGCAGGGTGGCGGGTTTCTCGACCACAACGCCGTCAATGGCGATACGCCCGGCCTCGATCATCCGCTCGACTTCACGCCGCGAGGCGACCCCGGCTCGGGCGAGCAGTTTGGCGATGCGCTGGGGCTCGGCGGACTGTTTAGGACGGGGCGGGGCAGGGCGGCGCATGATCGGGCTTTCGTTGAAAGATTGGCCTATGCAGCCTTGGCGCCGATTTGTAACCTTCAGGATGTCGATACCCGCGCCTCGATCGCGTCGTGAAACTGGCGGATGCCGGCTTC
>CAYQVL010000389.1:0-2195 GCA_964420825.1 uncultured Sphingomonadaceae bacterium | reverse complement strand
CGCGGGTTGCGCGGCGGCGGCTTTGATGGCGGCGGCAAGCGCAACATCGATACCGCCGGCCGCAGCCGCGTCGACAGGTCGCGGGGTCCAGGGGCGCGGCGCGGGTTCGCGACCGGTATAGCGCCGGGTAAAGGCGCGCGGCCCGCCTCCTGCCCCGCGCAGCCGGTGAAACAGATGCCGCCCGATCATATTGGTCATCGTCAGCCGCCGCCCCCAATGCGGCCAGACCTCGAAGGTATGATAGTGCGTCGCATAGCCGACATCGCCAAAGGCGCGGCCCGCGAGCGCCTGCCGCGCATAGCCCTGCGCGCGCGCCCAGATCGCCGGGACCGGACGCCGCGCCATCGCGCCGTCGCAGGTAAAGGTGAACTGACAACCACCGCCCGCGCGCATCGCCCCCTGATAAACGACGCCGCAGACGCTATCGGGATAATCGGGGTGGCGGACACGGTTGAGGACGACCTGTGCGACGGCCCGCTGGCCGGCCTCGGACTCGGTTCCGGCCTCGTAATAGATCGCCTGCGTCATGCAGGTCAGCGCGCGCTCGCGATCGAGCGGCGTCGCGCCATTGAAGGCGATGCCGGCGGGCTTCGGTCCGGTCAGGTCGGCGCCGGCAAGGTCGGCCTCGATGGCGCGGCGCACCACGGCGGCCTCGAGCGGGCTAAGCTGATAGGCTTCGCCGGGCGGATCGAGCGGCCCGCCCTCGGGCGTCGAGGCGGGCATCAGCAGCGGCTGAGCGGCGGGCAGCGTGACGGTGAGCCCCTGCGCGCGCGTCGCGAGGCCTTGGGTCGCGACGGTGAGCGCGGTGACGAGCGCAAGCAGCAGAGCGGCGAGCCACGACAGCGCCCGGCGCGGGCGCTGGGGTGCGCGGGTGACGATCGTCGCCCGATAGTCGACGGGCGCGGGCGACGTCTGGAGGGGCAATTGGGCGACGGGGCCATCCTCTTCGGGTATTGCACGAACGTCCGGTTTTTCGGGTGCGGCTTGCGCGGGACGCGCGCTGCCGGCGAGCGCGCACAGCGGCGCGCGCCGGGTCCAGTCCCCCTGCATCCAGCGGGGCAGCGCATTTTCGGTGACGTCCATCGCCCTGCGACTAGCGCGCTTTCACGAATGAATAACGATAATAGATGGTTAACCAGGGCACGCGAATGCCGGGAAGATGCTTAACCGCCGGCGCGGCGGATCGGCAGGTTGACGTTGCAGACATCGACGGCGCGCGCGGGCCGGATAAACCAGCCGCCGCGGTTGGCGCGGGCCTCGACATAATTGCGGAAGGTCAGGGTGTCGGTGCGCATGGCTTCGAAGGCCGGGCGCTCACCCTCGGGCAGCTCGCTCGCCAGCCGGACGGCGGCGATTCCCGCCCGCTGCGCCGGATCCTCGTAGAAACCGAGCGGTCCCGTCCCGCGCGGCAGGCTCGACAGATGCTCGATCCCCTCGACCACGCGCCCGACCAGCGCGATGTTGCGGTCGAGATGGCGCGGCGCATGGCCGATCACCGTGTAGAGCTCGGCACCGGTGCCGGTGTCCGGATTGTCGCCGCGGCCGACGCCGACCATGCCGTAGCAATGGACGAGGGAGCGAACGAGTGTGCGCGTCTCATCGGCGATGTCATAACTTGTTGGCCAGCCTTCCTCATATGCGGTCCAATCGGCATATGCATCGAACAGATAGTCGCGAGGATGCCACAGGACGATGTCGCCTTCTTCGCCGGCGGTGGTGACGAGCGCATACTCCGCCGGCGGCTGTTCGACGATCCCTTCGGGCAACGGCTTGCGATCCGCTTCCTCTTCGGCCGGATCGCCCCATTGCACGACGTAATTGTCCTGCACGCGGACGACGGCGATGCCGTCGAACCAGTGCGCGCGCGCCAGCCGCCGGATATTCTCGACATGGACCGGCGCGAAATCGGGGGCTAGTTCGATGAACACCTGCCCGCCATCCGCCAGCGTCATCACCAGCAGGTTTTGCGGCGCGATAGGGCGCCAATCTTGCTGTGTCGCCGCCTCGATCACCTCGGCGGGCGTCGGCGGGGTTTCGGCGTGCAACTGCGCCGGAGCGGCGGCTTCGGGCGGCTGGGCTGCGAGGAGCAACGGCGCGGCAAGCGCGGTTAAGGCAAGACGGTTCATGGCGGCCATCCTGCCACGAAGCGCGGCCTTGCGCCAGCGCCCGCGCGCCTCTAGGTGCATTCGCCTGCC
>CAYQVL010000388.1:0-2197 GCA_964420825.1 uncultured Sphingomonadaceae bacterium | reverse complement strand
TCGGCGATCTTGGTGTCGCGATATTCGGCCATCGTCCAGTCGCCGGCGCAGCCGCAGACATGGCGGACGAAATTGGCGATCAACTTCGCGCCATCGGGCGTGTGGACGACTTCAGGGTGAAACTGGGTGCCATAATAGCGCCGCTCGTCATCGGCGATCAGCGCGAACGGGGCGCCGCCGGTCGTCGCGACGATACGAAAGCCGCTGGCAAAACGCGACACGCGGTCGCCATGGCTCATCCACACCTGATGCTTTTCGCCGGTCTTCCACAGGCCGTCGAAAAGCACGCATTCTTCCGAAATCTCGATAAAAGCGCGGCCAAATTCTCCGCTTTCGCCGAGTTCGACCTTGCCGCCCAGCTGCTCGGTCATCACCTGCTGGCCGTAACAGATACCGAGTATAGGCACGCCGCTTTCGAAGATAACGCCGGGCGCGCGCGGGCTATCGGCATCGGGCACCGAAGCAGGGCTGCCCGAGAGAATAACGCCCTTCGGTTTGAGCCGCTCGAATGCCTCTTGCGCCGCGTTAAACGGCGCGATTTCGCTATAGACGCCGGCTTCGCGAACCCGGCGGGCGATAAGCTGCGTCACCTGGCTGCCGAAATCGACGATGAGAATTGTTTGTGAGCGCCGGATCGTCATGGCGGGGCAATAAGTATCGCCGTCCGGCCTGTCCAGTGTCAGCCGAGCATCGTGTTATCCGCGCGCAGACGGGCGGCGACGCCGAGCGCGCTGCGTTCGCCGACTTTCTCGCGCAGCCGCGCGATATGGCTGCGCACCGTGTTGCGGGATAGTGCGAGGCGCAATGCGATTTCGCCCGCCGTCCGGCCGGCGACGAGATAGGATCCGACCATTGCCTCTCGCGGGGTGAGACCGTACGTCTCGGCGGAGCTCCCGATGCCGCTTGCGAAGGGGCGTTCCGGATCGTCGATCATCAGACAGAACAGCGTGCCCTCGCCGGCCTGGAATTCGCGGCCGTGCTCGGGCGTGAGGACTACCGCCCTGAGCGTCAGCGGCCGCAGCCCACCCGGCCGCGCAACGGTTTCGCGCGCCGAAAGTTGGCCCGCCCGGACCGCCGCGATCAGTCGGACAAGCGCGGCGCGCAGCGGGGCGCCGAAGGCGGTGAGCCGGCCCCGCTCGGTGCCGAGGATGGTGCTTTCGTCGAAAATCGCCCGCATGATCCGGTTGGCGAACAGGACATGCCGATCGGCGGCGACGATGGCGATCGGCTCGGCGATCCGGTCCAGCGTCTCCGCCAGCGCCGTTCCCGACGGCAAGGCGCGCATGCGCGAATAGAGTGCCAGCGCGTTGCTCAAATGGGGCAAGGCGGCCCGATAGGCGCGCTGTTCCTCCGCACCGACCCGCGGCTGGTCCGGGCCGCGCTGGATCGACGTCCAGATCAGTTGATCGTCATCGTCGACCAGCACCGCTCCGATGAAATAGCGCATCCCGTATTTGGCGAGGAAATCGATATAGAATTCATCGCGAGACAATAGCCTGTCGTCGCCGAGCAAATCGTCGGTGAGGATCGTGCCCAGGGGCAAGTCGATCGCCAGATCGTTGCGGCGTTTGAGCTTGTAGTAATGGCTTTCGTAGGGTTCGCGGCTGATCGCCTGCAGATCGGGCCTGTCGGTGACGAGCATCTCCACGCGGTGCGTGTGCTTGCAGTAGTGTTCCATGGTTCCCATGACGCCGCCGATCATGTCGCGGACCAGCCACAGCAGTTCGGGCAGCGCCAGCGGATTGAGCGCCGCGCGCGCGGATTCGGCCTGTATTCTTGCGAGTCGATCCATGAACCCGCTCCCGAGTCGGAAGGCTAGGACCCGGGCCCTTGCAGGGCAAGGCCTCATCCAATCGGATGACGCGGGGCACGGCGCGATGAGTTATACTGAGTCGCCATTCCATGCATAGGGGGGTAGGACGTGCGCAGGATCACCGTTCTTCTCGCAGCCGCCGCCTTGCCGGCCTTCCTGACGCCCGCGCCGGCGCGGGCGCAGGAAAGCGACGTGCTGGAGGATGAGGCCCAGAGGGTGCAATTCAGGCTGGGCGTGGTTCGCGCGCTGGAATCGATTATTGCGGACGCGGAAGCGGCCCGGCTGCGCGGCGACTGCGCCCGTGTCGAGGAGTTGCGCTACCGGTTCTCCGTCAGAATGACGACCTCGCTGAGCAGCGAGGTCAGGTCCGACCTCGAACAACGG
>CAYQVL010000387.1:0-2211 GCA_964420825.1 uncultured Sphingomonadaceae bacterium | reverse complement strand
CGACGAAGCGCTTATTGCTGGCTACTGGTTTGCCGCTCTGCATGATGCTCGCGGCATGCGGCGGCAGCAGCGGCGGAGTAAATTCACCGCCGCCGCCGCCCGCCGCGCCGACGCCGCCCCTTGTTACCCCGCCGCCGCCGCCGCCTCCGCCACCTCCGCCACCTCCACCGCCGGGGACTTTCGACACTCAGGAATTCGCTAATTCGGCGGGAATCGCGCACGCCAATGCGGTCAGCGCCTATCAGGCCGGGGCGACGGGCCGGGGTATCACTGCGGCCGTCATCGACAGCGGCATCGATACCGCGAGCGCCGAATTCGCCGGTCGCATCAGCCCCGCCTCGCAGGATGTTGCCGGCAATCGCGGCGTCAAGGATAGCAGCGGCCATGGCACCGCGGTCACCGCCGTCATCGCCGCCGCGCGCAACAACAGCAATATCGTCGGCATGGCGTTCGATGCGACAATCCTGTCGCTGCGCACCGACGAAGCGGGCAGTTGTGCGCGGACCGGGGAGGACGAGGGCTGTTCGCACCTCACCAGCGACATCGCCCGCGCGATCGACATCGCCGTGCAAAACAATGCGCGCGTCATCAACATTTCGCTCGGCGGCACCGCCGCGTCGGCGACATTGCGCGCGGCGATCGGCCGGGCGTCGCGCGCCGGGGTCGTCGTCGTCATATCGGCGGGCAATGATTCGGAGGCCGACCCCGATCTGCTGGCGCAGGTAGCGCTGACCAGCGAAGCCAACGGGCTCGTCATCATCGCCGGTTCGGTCGGCGCCGACGATACGCTCAGCGATTTTTCGAATATGGCGGGCATCGCCCAGAATGTGTATATCACGGCGCTTGGCGAGCGCGTTCGCAGCTTCGACCATCAAGCGCAGAATTTTCTCTTCAGCGGCACCTCCTTCTCGGCGCCGCAGGTTTCGGGTGCGATCGCCCTGCTCGCCCAGGCCTTCCCCAATTTGACCGGGCGGCAGATCGTCCAGCTGCTCTTCACCAGCGCGCGCGATGGCGGGGCGGCGGGCGACGATTCAGTGTACGGCCAGGGCATTCTCGATCTCGCCGAAGCCTTCCGCCCCCAAGGCCAGACCGTACTCGCGGGCAACGGATTGCCGGTCAGCGCGCTCGCCAATGCCGGCCTGTCGGCGCCGATGGGCGATGCGCGGCAGGCCGGCTCTGGCGCGATCATCCTCGACGGCTTCGACCGCGCCTTCGCGATCGATCTCGCCGCCACCGTTCACCGCGCGCCGCCCCCACGGCAACTGGCCAACGCGCTAGACCATCGCGGGGGCGGGCAATTTCTTGCGCCCGCCGGCAGCAACGCCGTGCTCGCCGTCACGATCGACGCCGATACTCGATTCGCGATGCCGGCGCCGCTCGCGCTGCGCGGCGAAGACGCCGAGCGCGCACGTGTCGCCGCCGGGCTGATCGCCGCTCGGATCGACCGCGACACCAGCATCGCCTTCGCCTTTTCGCACAGCGGCGACAGCGTCGGCGCGCAGCTCGCCGGCCGCAGCCGTCCCGCCTTTCTCATCGCGCGCGAAACCGGCGGCCAGACCGGCTTCGACAGTCGCCCCGGCAACAGCATCGCGGTGCGCCGCCGGATCGGCGAAGCGGCTATCACGCTGTTTGGCGAGACGGGCGAGGTGACGGCGCGCAACGACAGCGCGCGCGCCCTCGCCGACGATCCCTGGCTGCGATCGCGATACACCGCGCTCGGTGTCGGGCTCGACCGGAGCTGGGGCCGCTTGCGGCTCGACGGCAGTCTGAACTGGCTTGGCGAAGACGAGACATTTCTGGGCGCTCGCTTCGCCCCGGCGCTCGGCGGCGGAGCCGGCGCGCAAAGCCTGTTCGCCGATCTCGGCGTCGGCTATTCAGCGGGCGGAGGCTGGTCGTTCGGAGCGGAATTCCGCCATGGCTGGAGCGCCGCCCGGACGCGCGGCGGCGTATTGGAAAGCGGTCGGTTGCGGTCGTTCGCCGCCTCGGCCGATGTTTCAAAATCAGCAGTCTTCAGCGCGGAGGACAGGCTCTCGCTGCGCATCGCCCAGCCGCTGCGCGTCTATCGCGGCGGGCTCGATCTGACGCTGCCGGTGAGCTACGACTATGCGACGCTGGTGCCTGGCTATGAGAGCAGCTTCTTCAACCTTGCGCCGCAAGGCCGCCAGATCGACATCGAAGCCGCCTATGCGACGCCGCTCGCCGGCGGCTGGC
>CAYQVL010000386.1:0-2212 GCA_964420825.1 uncultured Sphingomonadaceae bacterium | reverse complement strand
CGCGCCGCGGCGATGATCGCGTCGCCGAGATCGGGATCGGGCGCCTTCTCCGCCGGCGTCCCGTCCGGCCAGTCTTCGGGATTGACCCGAATGATATCGACGTTGCGCTTGACGTCCATGTGATCGCTTCCGTGTCCCGTCCGCAATCTAGAAGTGCGTGCGGTTGGTGAAACCGCCATCGACGACGAGATGCGAACCATTACACCAGCTCGCCGCCGGGCTGGCGAGAAAGGCGATGCAACGCGCGATTTCCTCAGGCTTGCCGAAGCGGCCCATCGGCTGCTGGCGCAACATCGAATTGTAGAATTTCTCCATCGTTCCCTTGATTATTTCCCAGTTGCCGCCCTCGAATTCGATCGGGCCAGGCGAGACGGTGTTGACGCGAACGCCCTCATGGCCGTGCGCGAGCGCGAGCTGCTTGCCATAGGTGACGAGCGACGCCTTCATCGCATTATAGGCTTGAGGCCCGCCCATCGCCTCGCCGGCCGATGTCGTCGCGATCAGGACGATCGAGCCCGATTCGCGTTCTACCATGCCGGGCAATACGGCCTCGATGGCGCGGACCGGCCCCATGACGTCGACTTCGAACGCCTTGGTCCAGTATTTCTCGCTGCCGACGCCGCCGCCCGCAGAGCTGATCGGCACGAGAATATCGCAGCCACCAAGCTCCTCGACGCTGCTCTCCAGCCACGCGCGATAGGGTTCGGCCTTGGTCACATCGACCGGCCCGCCGATCACATTGGTGTCATATTTGCGTAGATCGGCGACCGCATCCTTGACCGAATCCTCCGACCGCGCGGTGATCGCGACATCGCAACCTTCGCGCGCGAGTACTTCGGCGACGGCGAATCCGATACCGCGCGCGCCGCCGACGACGATCGCCTTTTTACCCTGCAATCCCAGATCCATCAGCTTTTCCTCGCTTCTCTGATTTCATTCAAGTTCGGCATCCGGCCGAGATGCGCACCGCCCGAAAGTTGGACGATCTCGCCGGTCGTGAAACAGGCCGGATCGGCGAGCCAGGCGACCGCCGCAGCGACCTCCTCGGGCGTCACCGCGCGGCCACCGAGCGGACATTCGCGCATGTAGAGATCGCTCAGCGCCGGATCGGCAAAGATATCCTCGGTCATCGGCGTCGGCGAAAAGCCCGGCGCGACGGCGTTGACGCTAATGCCGAGCGGGCCGAATTCGAGCGCCGCGATCCGCACGAGATGGTCGAGCGCCGCCTTGGCGCAGGCATAGGCGGCCAAACCAACGCCGGGCACCCGCGCGGTCAGCGACGAAAACAGGATGACCGTCCCGCCGCGCTCGACCGTGCCGGCCGCGTGCTTGAGCAGCAGCATGTTTCCGGTGACATGGATCGCCAGTTGCGCCTCGATGCGCGCGCGCTTGAGCTTGGCGATCGGCTGCGCGTCCGCTGTGCCGGCGGCGTTGATCAGAATGTCGAGCGGGCCGGCATCGGCGAGCGCGGCGACAATCGCGTCCTCGTAGGTGACGTCGCAGACAATCGCCCGGCCGCCGATCTCGGCTGCCAGTGCCTCGAGCGGCTCGATCCGCCGACCCGCGACGACGACCTCGGCACCGTCGCCGGCAAGCCGCCGGGCAGCTGCCGCGCCCAGCCCGCCGGGGCTCGACGCTCCGATGATCAGTGCCCTTTTGCGTTCGCCGTTCATGACCCGACTCTTAACCGACGCCTAGCGTAACTCAAGAGAAAACATTCAGACGTGATTGTTTTATGGCCGGATGGTCATGCCGTTATCGACCAGATATTCGCCGCCGGTAAGAAAGCGCGCCTCGTCCGAAACCAGGAACAGGACAACATTGGCGACATCGCGCGGCGCCCCCACCGCGCCGGCGGGCAGCACGCCTTCGGGCACGGCATGTTCCTCGCCAGCCCGGCCTTCGGCGTTCTGCACCATCGGAGTTTCGATCGACGACGGGTGGAGCGTATTGCAGCGGATCGGATAGCCTTGGTCCTGACAATGGACGGCTATCGACTTGCTCATCGATCGGACCGCGCCCTTTGCCGCCGAATAGGCGAAAAAAGGCGGGTAGCCGATATGGCTGGCGGTCGACGACATGTTGATGATCGAAGCAGATTTCGATTTCGCCAGCAGCGGTAGGCCGAGCTTGCAGCCGAGAAACACGCCTGTCGCCATGACCGCCATGACGCGCTCATATTGTTCGAGCGTGGTGTGTTCGGGATCGGCGA
>CAYQVL010000385.1:0-2220 GCA_964420825.1 uncultured Sphingomonadaceae bacterium | reverse complement strand
TCTGGGCCAATCGCGAGCGCGACGCGATGGAGCCCGGAGATATGGCAGAGGGCATGACCGCCGCGCAG
Organism: uncultured Sphingomonadaceae bacterium; assembly: GCA_964420825.1. Classification (GTDB taxonomy): domain Bacteria; phylum Pseudomonadota; class Alphaproteobacteria; order Sphingomonadales; family Sphingomonadaceae; genus Parasphingopyxis. Next base: position 2,152 of record CAYQVL010000385.1, on the reverse strand, counting down.
GCGATCGGCGACGATACGCTTCAGCGCCGGAGCCAGGGCTATGTCGTCCCCGAAAGCTTCACCCACGGCACCTCGGAACAGCGCCAGCGCTGGCTCCGCCGCGGGCTCGAAAGCGGCGATCCGGCGACCTGCGATACCTTTGCCGCGCGGACGCTCTAGGCGAAGCGGAAACCGTCATCCTGCGGTAGCTAGACTTTCACCAGCATCTTGCCTGTGTTGCCGCCGGTAAACAGGCCGCGAAACGCGTCGACCTGGCTTTCGAGGCCCTCGTGCACCGTCTCTTCACCCTTGATCTTCCCGGCCTGGACGAGCTTGCCCATGTCTTCGTGGAATTCGGCCATCCGCCCCATGAACTGGGTGACGATGAAGCCGCGCAGCATCAATCCCTTGCCGATGATGTTCATTATATACTTGAATTCCATCGGCTCGGTGCTGTTATAGCCCGAGATCATGCCGCATTCGGCGAAGCGCGCGCCGGGGTTGGCTACCGCGAAGGCGGCATCGAGATGCTCGCCGCCGACATTGTCGAAATAGACGTCGATGCCCTGCGGCGCGGCTTCCATCAGCTTGGGCATGAGCTCGCCTCCGCTCTTGTAATCGACCACCGCGTCGGCGCCGAGCGACTTGACCCAGTCGCATTTCTCCTCGCCGCCGGCCGAGCCGATGGCGGTCATGCCCTTGGCCTTGGCGAGCTGGATGACGGTCGAGCCGACCGCGCCGGCGGCGCCGGACACGAACACGACGTCGCCTTCCTTGGCCGCCGCAACATCGAGCAGGCCGAAATAGGCGGTCATCCCGGGCATGCCGAGAAAGCCGAGAAAGCTCTGCACGGGAATGCCGAGGTCGGGGAGCTTCTGCGCCTCGCTCGCGGGCAGCACCGCCTCGTCGCGCCAGCCGAGCATATGCTGGACGAGATCGCCTGTCGCAATACCATCGGCCGTGCTTTCGACGACCTTGCCGATCGCGCCGCCCTGCATCGGTTCGCCGATCGCAAACGGCGGAACGTAGCTTTTCACGTCGCGCATCCGCCCGCGCATATAGGGATCGACCGACAGCCACTGGTTGGCGACGCGGATCATGCCGTCGCCAAGCGGCGTCTGGTCGAATTCCTTGAGCTCGAAATTGTCGGCTAGGGGCATTGTTTCGGGGCGGGATTTAAGGTGCCATGCGCGAGCCATCGAGTGATCTCCTGATTGGTTGAACGAATCGCGTTGCGAATTGAAACGAGCTATAGCAGCTTGCGCGGGCGGAGACAGGGCGTAGCGCCGATTTATCTCGCGCCGAAATAGCTGACGCCGCGATCCGCCCCCGCTAAGGCCGTCCGACCATGAGGACCGCATCGCCCCCCGCCCGCTCTCCCGTGAGCAAGGAAATCCGTGCCACGCTGGCGCTCGCCCTCCCGCTGATCCTCGGCAATTTCGCGCAGTCGGCGATCAACACCACCGATGTGCTGATCCTCGGCCGCTACGATGTCGATGCGCTCGCCGCCGCCGCGCTCGCGGTCAACATCTACTGGGCGTTCGGGATTTTCGGCATGGGGCTGGTCACCGCAGCCTCGCCGCTGATCGCTGCCGAGTGCGGGCGACGCGCGAACTCGGTGCGCGACGTCCGCCGCACCGTCCGCCAGGCCTGCTGGGCGAGCGCGGCGATCAGCGTGCCGATCTGGGCGATCCTCTGGCACAGCGAATGGCTGCTTCTGCGCCTCGGCCAGGAGCCCGAACTCGCCGCCGCCGCCGCGCAGTTCGTCCGCATCGCGATGTGGGGGGTGCTGCCCTTCCTCATCCATATCGTGTTGCGTTACTATGTGACGGCGCTCGAGCGGCCGATCTGGGGCGTGCTCGTCACCTTCGCCGGCGTCGGCTTCAACGCGCTCGCCTGCTGGGCCTTGGTGTTCGGTGAGCTCGGCCTGCCCGAACTCGGGCTGGCCGGCGCGGCGCTCGCCAACGCGCTCGCCAACCTCTTCCTGATGCTCGGGATGATGGCGGTGGTGGCGCGCGTCCGCCCGTTCCGCCGTTTCCGCCTCGCCGGCCATTTCTGGCGGCCGGATTGGCCGCGCTTCCGCGAGATTTTCGGCCTCGGCCTGCCGATCGCCGCGACCTACGGGCTCGAAATCACCGTCTTCAACGCCGCGGTGTTCCTGATGGGGCTGATC
>CAYQVL010000384.1:0-2227 GCA_964420825.1 uncultured Sphingomonadaceae bacterium | reverse complement strand
CGCCAACGAATTCGCCGGCATCTTCCACGAATTTTCATGCCAGGTGACGCTGATCAACCGCTCCGATGTTATCCTGCGCCATTATGACCACGCGATCCGCGACCGGCTGCTGCAGATATCAATGACCAAGGGGATCGATTTCCGTTTCCACGCCGAGTTCGAAAAAATCGAAAAGAACGACGATGGCAGTCTGCACGTCGAGATGTCGGGCCATACCCCGATGGATGTCGATCTCGTGCTGATCGCGGTCGGACGCGTTCCGCATACAAGCGGGCTGGGGCTGGAAAATGCCGGGGTCGAGCTCGACGACAAGGGCGCGGTGGTCGTCGATGAATACAGCAAATCGAGCTGCGACAGCATCTATGCGGTCGGCGACGTTACCGATCGCGTCCAGTTGACCCCCGTCGCGATCCGCGAGGGCCAGGCCTTCGCCGACACTGTGTTCAACGACAACCCGACAACGGTCGATTACGACTGCATCCCGTCGGCGGTGTTCAGCCATCCGCCGATGGCCGGCGTCGGGATGACCGAGGGCGACGCGCGCAACAAATTGGGTTCGATCAAGGTCTACCAGTCCGATTTCCGCGCGATGAAGAATGTGCTGGCCGAGCGCAACGAGCGCGCGCTCTACAAGATGATCTGCGACGCCGAAACCGGCTGTATCGTCGGCCTCCATATGATCGGCCCCGATGCGCCCGAGATATTGCAGGCGGCGGCGGTGGCGGTGAAGGCGAAGCTCACCAAGGCCGATTTCGACAATGTCGTCGCGCTCCATCCGACGATGGCCGAGGAACTGGTGCTGCTGCGCTAGCGAGCATTTCTTCCGCCGCCTGTTATGCCGCCTCGAACCGGCCGGGGGCCAGCTCTTCCGGCGCCACGCCCGCGGCGCGCAAAGCCTCGGGCCATTCGCCTCCGAACAGCAGCGCCTCGGCCGCCATCGCCATCGCCGGCGAGCTTTGCAATCCGAAGCCGCCTTGGCCGGCGAGCCAGAAAAAGCCCGGCGCATCGGGCGCATAGCCGGCGACGGGACAATGATCGGGCGCGAAGGTCCGGAGCCCCGACCAGCTGTGCGCGATTCGCGGGATCGCGATATCCGTCGCCTGCTCGATACGCCAGGCGGCGGTGGCGATGTCGATCTCATCGGGCTGGGCGTCGCACGGGTCGGACGGCGTTTCGTCCATCGGCGAGGCGAGCAGGCGGCGCGATCCCTCGGGGAGCATATAGAAGCCGTCGCCGGCGATCGTTTTGGTGAACGGCCAATCCGAAACATTCACGCCGCCGGGCACGTCGAAGGCGATGATCGTGCGGCGGAGCGGCGTCAGCCCGAGGCGCTCGACGCCCGCCATTTGCGCAACGCCGTCGGCCCAGGCTCCCGCGGCATCGACGAGGCGCGCGGTAGAATAGGATTCGCCGGGCGTTTCGACGATCCAGCATTCGCCTTCGCGGCGGATCGCGGTGACGGGCGCATCGAGAACCAGCTCGCCGTTTGCCGCCCTCAGCGCGCGGATATTGGTCTGCAGCATCGCATCGCTGTCGAGCTTATAGGCGTCGGGATCGAGCAATCCGGCGACAAAGCCGTCCTCGCCCGTTTTGAGGACCGGCACGATTTCGCGCAGCGCATCGCCCTCGACGAGCGCGGCTTCGGGCGAATGGGTCAGCGTCGTCCGCGCCAGCGCATCGAGCGCCCGGCGCTCGCCCGCGCGCGCGACGAACAGCGCGGCCATGCGTTTTGCGATCGGCGTTTCTCCATTCGCCGGCGGCGCCGCGAAGCTGGGCTTGCTGATCGCGGTCAGCCGCTGGACGAGGCCGCCGCCGATGCCGAAATGGCAGAAGGTCGCGCTCCGCCCCGAGGCATGAAAGCCGGGCGCCGCTTCGGCTTCGAGCACGAGGGTTTGGCCATGCCGGGCGATCCGCGCGGCCGCCGAGAGCCCGGCGATTCCGCCGCCGATGATGAGCGTATCGGTGTTCCGCATCCTAATCTGACCTTCGCATGCGCCGCCCGTCCGTTCAGGTTTCGACCTGCTGTCGATCTCGCTATGAGAGAATGACGCCGCCGCGCAAGAGGGAGAGCAATGATCGCCTCTTCCTCAATCGACAATGTGGCGGCCCTGGCGTCCTTGGGGCCAATTCACCATTGGCGAGCGTCTAATTTTTCGTCGGATCAAAGCGTTTCGGTGAACCGAGTTGGCCCCACCAATCCAATTTCCTGCCCTATAGCCCCCAAATA
>CAYQVL010000383.1:0-2233 GCA_964420825.1 uncultured Sphingomonadaceae bacterium | reverse complement strand
TTCGCGCGCTGTGCCCGGCGCCGCTCGGCGGCCTCGTTGCGTTGGCGGCGGCGCGCATCGCGGCGGCTTTCGCGATCGGCGCTCGCCGCTACAGCCGTACTGCGGCCGAGCGCCGCGCCTACGGGAACCAGCCCCGCACCCGGCGTGCCGACGCTGGCGAACTCGGGAAAATCGCTGAGCGCATAGCGCGGTCCGCGGCCATTGGCCGGAAAGGTGCCGAAATGAACGGCTTGCGCCTTGCCGGCATCGCTCAACGAAGCAAGCTGACCGAGATAGGGCGTAAGGATTTCGAGCTCGCGGCGCGGCATCACCGTCGCCGCCGCCTCAACCGCCTCGCCGACCTCGCCGGTCAGCCCGATAACAAAAGCGCGCGTCCGCCACGCCGAAACCTCCTGCGTGCGCAGCAGCGGATCGAGCACCGCGAGCGCGGCGTCGCGATCGCCCGATATCGCCAGGCTGATCGCCAGCCTTTTCGTAACTTCAGGCGTCGCGTGCCGCTCGAGCACTGTGCGATAGTCACGCTGGGCGAGATCCGGCTGGCCGAGAAGATCGAAGGCAAAGCCGCGATCGGACAGATAATCGCCGGGCGACAGGCCAAGCTGTTCGGCCTCGCGGAAACGCTGCATTGCCTCAAGCGGGCGTTCAAGGCGTACGAGCGCCCCGCCGAGCCCTGCCTTGACGCGAGCGTTGCGCGGCGAAAGCTCGTTGGCGCGAACGAAGAAGCCGAGCGCCGCATCGGCATCGCCGAGGCCGAGCGCCGCCTGGCCCGCACCGATCAGCGCCTCGACATTGTTGGGGTTTTCGGCAAGCGCCCGTAAATGCGTGCCGAGCTGACTCGCAGGCTGGTTGGCGCTATTGCGGTTCATGAACGGGAAGGGATCGGACTGCTGCGCGGCGAGCGGCATCGCCACTCCGGCGAGCAAAATCGGCAGCGCGAGGCGGCGCATCCGGCTGATACACTTTGGGTGAGACATCACCGGCGCATCATAGACGCTGCGATCACCGAACGCACACCATATGTCGCGCGCAATAGCGGTCAACCGGTCATCCTGATCGACGAGCCGGAGGCGCGGCGCCTCCGGCCTCGCCGTTCGGGCAAGTTACTGGTTGTTCTGCCGGTTGAGGAAGGTCGGAATGTCGAGCGAATCGCCGCCTCCGCTCGCCGCCTTCTTGCCTTCGCCCTCAACCTTGGCGGCGCCGCGGGCGATATTCGACATCCGCTCGAAGAGCGTACCGCCCGAAGCCCGCGCCGGTTTGGCGGGCTCGTCCTTGTCCGCCTTTTCGTCGCTCGCGACCCATTTGTGGGCGCCCGAGGGCTTAGTTTCGGACGCGACGATATTGCCCGCGTCGAGCAGCAGCTCATCCTCGTCGGCGGGTGCCTTTGCCTTCGGCGCCACTGAGAGAGAGCGCGGCTCCTCGCCATGCGCCCTGACGGTAAAGGTCGGGCGCGGGGTGAAGTGCGGGCGATCGCCGAGGCGGGCTTCGGCGGTGTCGTCGAAGACGATCGGCGCGGGTTCGGGCGCGGCGGTCTCTTCGATCGACGTATCGAGCGTCAAGGCGCCGTCGGCCTTTGCCGAAACCGTTTCGGCGACGGGACCGGCTTCGGCTTTCTCAGCCTCATCCTTGGCGAGGCCTGCCGGTTCGGGCGTCAATATGGCGGCAATCGGCGCGGTTTCGGAAAGCTCGTCGGCCTCGACGGCCTTGTCGCGCGCCGAGGGGAAGGCAAACACCTTGGCGGGCTCGGGGCGAACCTTCGCGGTGGCGTCGGCGTCGATGCCGGTGGCGACCACAGAGACCCGGAGCTTGCCGTCGAGCTCGTTGTTGAACGCCGAGCCCCAGATTATATTGGCGTCGGGGTCGACCAGTTCCTTGATGTGGTTGGCGGCCTCGTCGACCTCCATCAGGCGCATATCCTCGCCGCCGGTGATTGAGATGATAACTCCCTTGGCGCCCTGCATCGAAACGCCGTCGAGCAGCGGATTGGAAATCGCCTTCTCGGCGGCCTCACGGGCGCGGTCGTCGCCTTCGGCTTCGCCGGTGCCCATCATCGCCTTGCCCATTTCCTCCATCACCGAACGGACGTCGGCAAAGTCGAGGTTGATCAGGCCGGGCATGACCATAAGGTCGGTAATCCCTCGCACGCCCTGCTGGAGCACCTCATCGGCCATCTTGAAGGCGTCCTTGAAGGTGGTGTCGGGGTTGGCAATCAGGAACAGATTCTGGTTGGGAATGA
>CAYQVL010000382.1:1315-2236 GCA_964420825.1 uncultured Sphingomonadaceae bacterium | reverse complement strand
GACAAAGCGGCGATTGTCATGCCCCCATCCCGATCGCGCCGGCGGCGCGCCGATGAAGTGCATCGCTTCGCCCTCGCACTGCGCCGGTGGAGCTGGTGGCCGATAATCGGCGAGCCTGATGCGGGTCAGATATTCGGCGATCAGCCGCTGTTGGGTGGCGCTCAGATGCGCCGCCTGCTGCGCCATGACGCCGTCTTGCATCGCCCCCAATATCGCATCGGGAGCCATCATCTCGAGCCAGACGACGGCGGGAGCCTTGTAGACTCCGCCCGCATGGCAGCCGGCGCAATTCTCTTGGAACAGCTGATTGCCCGGATGCGTCTCTGGGTCGATCGATTCGCCGGTTCGGCTTACGAGTTCGTCGGTCGATTGCATCCGCGAAGGATCGGAGCCCTCCCCGGATGGATCGTTATCGGAACAGCCGGCGAGCGCTAGCAGGGCGGCGGCACCGACGCTAAGTGCGCGCCAGCCGCACGGCACTAGCGATCCTCGCCGAAATTGACGCCAACCTCAAGGCCGAAGAAGCGCGGCGGCCCAAATTGGGCATTGGCCCAGAGCCCGCCAACCACCTGCGAGGCCGTGCGATAGCGAGTGTCGGAAAGATTCCGGCCGATCAGCCGCACATAATAGCGATTATCAAGATCGGAGAGCGTCATCGAGGCGTTGAACAACGTCCGTGCATCAAGGAAGGTATTCTCCGCAGCCGAGGTGATCGACTGGGTAAACAGATTGCGGCTGGTGTAGTTCGCATTGCCGTCTAGGGTGAGCAAGAAATCGCCAATGGGGATTTCGTACGTAGCGTTAACAGTCCACTGCCATTTTGGTGCCCGGTCAAGCGGCGCAGTCGAAAGGTCGTAGCCAGCCGGAATTGGTGTGATAAATTCATTATATTGCGCATCGAGATAGCTGAGCACACCGCGC
>CAYQVL010000382.1:0-1305 GCA_964420825.1 uncultured Sphingomonadaceae bacterium | reverse complement strand
GCTGGCGGCGTTGAAGAAACGCGTTACCTGATTGGGTTGCCCGTTTACCTCGATAGGCACGACGATCTGCTTTTGGAGATTGGAATAATCGACCCAGAAACCGGTCAGGTTGAACCTCACTCGCCGATCAAAAAGATCGGTCCTGAGACCTATCTCGTAGCTGTCGGCCGTTTCGGGCCGGGTTGCGACCGCCGCTTCAGCAAAGGCATTAAGGTCCGTACCAAATGCAGCAAAACCGCCGATCTGATCGTTGAACCCACCCGCCTTGAAGCCGCGTGAATAAGTGCCATACACAAAAATGTCCGGTGTCGTCTGCCAGCCGAGGCTAGCGCGCCATGTCGGTTCGTTCGCTGTGTCGCGCACGGAAATCACACCGGCGGGAAAATTAAAAACGCTGGCATCAAGCGGCTCGGAGATAGTGATCGACGGGTCGAAGCCGCCGCCGAGCTGCGGAATAAACACCTGCTGCCGACCGAACCACGTCTTATTTTCCCAAGTGTAGCGACCGCCTACTGTCAACGTCAGCTCCGGAGTGATCTCGAAATTGCCCTCGGCGAATACCGCCGTAGAACGGGCCTTTTGCGCGTTACAAAGCACAAAGGGAGTCTGGTTCCACGATCCGAAAGGCAAGCCGCCCGACGCAAGGTCGAGGAAGCCGAGTATTTGCGAAACGCAAAAATCGACGGTGTCACGCTGGTAGAATCCGCCAGCGACGAAATTGAACGGACCTTCGAAATCCGAAGCGAAGCGCAATTCCTGCTGCCAAGTCTCGCGATCGTCCGAGCGGTTGGCATCGAACAGCGAAAGTACTTCTCCATCGGGAGCTACCGGCGCCTGGCCGGGAAAGGTGTTGGGCAAGCGAGACCTTTGTTCGCGATATCCCGTGACCGACGTTAACGAGCCAAAATCCGAATGGAAATTCATGTTGAGATATACGCCATCGACACTAATCTCCTGCCCCCTCCGCATGCGAAGCAGGGCATCGTCGCGATTTGAGATTCCGGCATTGAGAAGCGGGTCGGAATCAGCGGGGTTTGAGATACCGACACCGAGCAGATTGAACAGAAAGCCCGGATTTCCTGAAGGAGTTTCGTTGACCGAGGGGACGCTCTCTGAAGTGTCGCGAAGCCATTCATATTGCAACAGCGCGTCAAAATCCGCCGACGGTTCCCAGAGCAGTTTGACGCGAGCATTCCATACATCCTCGCCGCCAATGCGTTCGCCGTCGCCACAGCCCTGAACACCAGCGAATTTCGAAGGCACGAATGCGACAACAGGGCCATAACATGCGCCGTTACGGTAATA
>CAYQVL010000381.1:0-2237 GCA_964420825.1 uncultured Sphingomonadaceae bacterium | reverse complement strand
GTCGAGTTCCTCGAACGATCCCTCGTCGAGCAGCACCTCGATGCGCTCGCGCGCGGTCAGCTTGCCCTTGGCGTGCTGCGCGTCGATGCGCTTTTGCCCGCCGCCCATTCGCGCCTGCTCGCGGCGGCTTTCGAGATCTTCGAGAACGTGCTGCATAGAAACCCCTTCACTCACGCCCCTCCCTTGAAAGCGAGGGGTTTCGCCAATGTCAATCGCCGGCGCTTTGTTCGAGATATTTGATGATACCCGAGAAATCCTTGGAGTCGCCGCCATTTTTTACGAACTGCTCATAGAGCGAGCGCGCCTTGGCGCCCATCGGCGTGCGCGCCCCCGCTTCTTCGGCGGCCGCCATCGCGAGCTTGAGATCCTTGAGCATCAGCGGCGCGGCGAACCCGCCCTCATAATCGTTGTCGGCGGGACTGGCCGGGCCGACGCCGGGGAGCGGGCAATAGCTCGTCATCGACCAGCTCTGCCCCGAAGCCTTGCTCGAAATGTCGTAGAAGACCTGCGGATCGAGGCCGAGCCCGACGGCGAGGTTGAAGGTCTCGCAGGTTGCGATCATCGTCGCGCCCAAAAGCATATTGTTGCAGATCTTCGCCGCCTGGCCCGATCCTGCTTCGCCGGCGTGAATCACCGCCTTGCCCATCGCCTCGAGGATCGGCGTCGCGCGCTCGAAGGCTTCGGGCGTGCCGCCGACCATGAAGGTCAGCGTGCCGCCCGCCGCCGCGGCGATTCCCCCCGAGACCGGCGCATCGACCATCGCGAACCCCTTTGCCGTGGCCGCCTCGCTGACCTCGCGCGCGGTCGCGACGTCGATCGTCGAACAATCGAGCAGCAGCGCTCCGGGCTCGGCATTGTCGAAGACATCGTCGATATAGACCGCGCGGACGTGTTTACCCGCCGGCAACATGGTGACGACCGCCTCGGCGCCTTTCACGGCCTCGGCGCCCGATTCGGCGGCCCGGCAGCCATTGGCCTTGGCCTGCTGGACCGCGTCCTCGACGAGATCGAAGGCGGCAACGTCATGCCCCGCCTTGGCAAGATTCGCGGCCATGCCCGAGCCCATATGGCCGAGCCCGATAAAGGCGATTGTCGTCATTTTACGTCTCCAATCCATTCGCGTCGAACCTGTCGAAGCCCTGTCCTTACGTCTTCAATCCCGTTGTAGAAAGCACAGCCCTTCGACAGGCTCAGGGCGAACGGACTTGTTCATTTGCCCGTCCACTTGGCGTCGCGCTTCTCGACAAACGCCGCCATGCCCTCTTTCTGGTCTTCCGAGCCGAACAGCCCATGGAATAACCGCCGTTCGAATGCGATGCCTTGGGTGAGCGTGGTTTCGAACGCCGCATTGACCATCTCCTTGACCGCCATCGCCGCGAGCGGGCCCATGGCGGCGATCGCTTCGGCGGTTTTCATCGCTTCGTCAGCAAGATCGGCGGTGGGGACGACCTTCGCGACGAGACCCAGCCCCACGGCCTCCTCGGCATCCATCATCCGCCCGGTGAGACACATTTCCATCGTCTTCGCCTTGCCGATCGCGCGCGCCATGCGCTGCGATCCACCCATCCCCGGAGTGACGCCGAGCTTGATCTCGGGCTGGCCGAATTTGGCGCTGTCGGCCGCGATGATGAAATCGGCCATCATCGCGACCTCGCAGCCGCCGCCGAGCGCATAACCCGATACCGCCGCGATCCAGGGCTTGCGCGTCGCCGTCACCCGGTCCCAGCCGCCGAAATGGTTGTCGCCGTACATATCGGCAAAGCTCCGGCTCGACATTTCCTTGATGTCGGCGCCCGCCGCGAACGCCTTTTCGCTGCCGGTGAGGACAGCGCAGCGCTGGCTATCGTCCGCGTCGAACGCTGCAAAAGCCTCGATCAGCTCTGCAAGAACCTGGTTGTTGAGCGCGTTGAGCGCTTGGGGCCGATTGAGCGTGATCAGTGTAACCGCGCCGCGCTGTTCGACGAGGATGATTTCGTAGTCTGTCATGGTTGCTCCCAAAATCCGTTAGCCCTGAGCCTGTCGAAGGGCGTTTCTCAATTCGCGCGGCGGGCTTCGACGAGCTCGGCCCTGACGGTTCATCTATTGCCGCAGCATATCGCGCGCGACGATCATCCGCATGATCTGATTGGTGCCCTCGAGGATAGAGTGCACGCGCAGGTCGCGCCAGAAGCGCTCGATCGGGTAGTCCTGCAGATAGCCATAGCCGCCGAACAGTTGCAGCGCATCGTTGACGATCT
>CAYQVL010000380.1:937-2238 GCA_964420825.1 uncultured Sphingomonadaceae bacterium | reverse complement strand
TGCACGGCTCGGCTCGATGGGTTCGTGCCCCTGCGGCTCGACCAAGGCGTGTCAGCGCACAGCTACCTCCATTGCCGCGGCTATGTCTTCGACGACAACGCGACCGACCGGCTGTTCGGCTGGCGGGGCGTGATGACGCCGCACAACAATCTCGCCAACGCGGCGCTGGCCCGGCATCTGGCCGATAGTCGAAGGAACGGCCTGCCGACGACCTTGCTGTTCGACGAGGCGAGCCTGCGCAAACCCTTCTTCGAGGATTTTCGCGAGAGTTTCGATGAGTGCCTGCCGGCGCGCGAGGCGGCGAGCTTGTTCGGAACGGAGATGGCCGGCTCGTGAAAATCTGTCTGTTCGCCGACGTCAATCCGAACCTGATCGACGGCTCGTCGATCTGGCTGCAGAGCATGGCGCTCGCCCTCGATCAGGTGCCCGGCGCCGAGGTGACGGTGCTGCTGCGCGATCCGGCACCCGATTCGCCGATCACGAAGCCGCTGCTGGAGCGCGGTATTGATCTGGTCGAATGCGCCCGGTCCGATGGCGAGGGCGCACCCGACGGCGCGGAGCTGGCGCGCGCGATCGAGAAGCGCTTCCATGATGTCGGCGATACGCTTTACATCGTCCGCGGCGATGCGGTGGTCGAGCGGCTGGCCGATACCGGCGATGAGATGCGCGGCCGCATCTGGCCCTATTGGCTGCGCCGGCCACAGCTCCTCGCGCCCGAGCAGGATGAATTCGCCTTCCGCGTCTTCGAAAGCTTTCCCAAACTGATTGTCCAGTCGGCGGCCCAGAAGGGGGTTCTGGAGACCATCTATCAGGTGCCTGCCGCCCAGCTACTGGCGTTGCCACCGATGGTGCCCGACGGTTTTTTCGATATCGCGCGGGAGGACTCCGGTGAACCGATACTCGTCTATTCGGGCAAGATGGACAGCGGCTATAATGTCGAGAATTACATCGATCTCGTCACCGCGCTGAATGCCGGCGGCACCGGTTGTTCGCTGCGGGTCCTCGGCGACAAGTTCAATGCCGACCCCGACGACCGGCAATTCGTCAAGCGGATGAAGGAGAAGCTCGCCGGAGCGCCGCATGTCGACTGGCGCGGCGGCATGGAGCGGATGGCCGCGGCGGCCGAGGCCGCGCAGGCGACGCTCGGCCTGTGCATCCGTAAATCGGTCTATGATTCCTCGCTTGAGATCTCGACCAAGCAGGTCGAATTCTGCGCGCTCGGGGTGCCGCCGGTGGTCAACCACACGACCGCCCATGTCGAATTGGCGCAGAAGGGATAATCCTCGCCGAGGAAATCGACA
>CAYQVL010000380.1:0-927 GCA_964420825.1 uncultured Sphingomonadaceae bacterium | reverse complement strand
CCGCCCATGTCGATTTCCTCGGCGAGGATTATCCCTTCTACGCCAATTCGATCGACGAGGCGCGCACGGTCATCGAGAAGGCGCTGGCCGAGCCGGACAGGATCGCCGCGACCGCCGAGACGCTGCGCGAAAGGGCCCGCAGCTTCGCGATCAGCTATCAGGCCGAAAGGCTGGCGCATGCCTTCGAACGCGCGGGGATCCGCGATCGCGCCGGCCGGGGTGCCGACAAGCGGCTCAAGGTGCTTGTCGCGGGGCACGATCTCAAATTCGTCAGCGCGCTGCTGCCGCAGCTGCGCGCCGACGGCCGCTTCCAGCTCGACATGGATGAATGGCCCGGCACCCGGAAGCATGACGAGAGACTGAGCCTGCGCAAGGCCGGGTGGGCCGACACGGTGTTCTGCGAATGGTGCGCGGGACCCGCCGTCTGGTATAGCCACAACCTGCCCGAGGACCGGCGGCTGATCGTCCGGCTGCACCGTTTCGAGCTGACCACCGATTTCCCCGGCCAGGTCGATTTCAACCGCGTCGACCGGTTGATCGTGGTGCGCGCCGGGATCAAGCGGCATTGCATCGAGGAATTCGGCGTTGCGCCGGAAAAGATAGACATCATTCCGCAATTCGTCGACTGGGACGAATTCCATCGGCCCAAACATGCCGGAGCCGACCGCACGCTCGGCTTCGTCGGCATCAACCCTTTTGCGATCAAGCGGCTCGACCGCGCCGTCGATCTGCTCGAGCAGCTGCGCGCAACTGGCGCGGACTGGCGGCTCCGCGTGCGCTCTGTGATGCCTTGGGATATCTCCTGGACCTGGAACGAGGAGGAGGAGCGCGACGCCTTCCGCGCGCTGTTCGGGCGGATCCTCGCCGATGATACGCTGCGCGACGCTATCCTGTTCGATGCGCCCGGGCCCGACATGGCCGAATGGT
>CAYQVL010000379.1:0-2247 GCA_964420825.1 uncultured Sphingomonadaceae bacterium | reverse complement strand
AGGCCGCGATCCTCGCCCGGCGCGTCGATCGCGACGGGAAAGCCGATGCGGTATTCGTGCAGAAAGGCTTCGAGCGCGACCGGGGTCTGGGCGTCGTGATGTTCGAATACGCTGTGCAGGCCGATCACCGCGACGTCGGCCTCTCGAAAGGTCTCGCGCACGCGCTGCGCCTGCGGCAGGCCGTGGCTGACGCAGCCCGGGCACGGCATCTGAAAGGCCTCGATCAGCACGACGCGGCCGCGCAGCCGCTCGAGGCTGAGCGGCTCGGCGACGTTGAGCCACCGAGCCACATGAAGCGCCGGTGCGGGTCTGAGAACCATGCCCGAACTCGTCACCGCAGCGCCGACAGGTCGGCCCCGTGATTGATGTGCAGCGCCGCGCCGTCGACGACGAGCGCCGGCACGGACTTCACGCCCGCCGCTTCGGCCTCGTCGATTCGGTCCGGGGCGTCGCCGAGATGGACGATCTCCAGATCGACGCGGCCGCGGTCGATGATCTCGGTGATCCTGTTTTCGGCGGCGACGCAGACCGGGCAGCCGGCGTGATAGAAGATGGGTTTCTGTGTCATGGTGTTTGTGTCTCCTGTCTTTCATGAGAGGCGGGTTCAGACATCAGGATGCCTCGCCCGTGGGCGGGCGGGGCGTCCACTTGTTCGGACGGCGCGCCGAGAAACCTCCGCCACAGGGCGTCGGCCTCGGAAACGCCGGCCGGTTCATGCTCGCCGCAATCGAGGCGCAGGCTCGCGTCCCCGAAAGCGGCGTTCACGAAGGCGCAATGATGGGGGGCGGCCGGATCGTCATGGACGTTCGGCCGGAAGAATCGGCAGGTCGCGCACATGCGCTGGACGGGGATCGCGCCCCGGACCTGCAGTTCGCGGATCATCTTGACGAGGGCCTTGAGGAACACGGCCCGCTCGGCAGGCTCCAGCGTATCGATGGCGCCGAGCAGCGCATCGGGCCAGACCGCCGTCTCGGCGGCGGCGCGCCGTCCGCTGGCGGTGACATGAAGCAGCGACGCGCGCGCATCGTCCGGATCGGGATGTCTGGCGACGTGACCCTTGCGGATGAGAGCGCCGGCCGCGTCACTGGCCGTCGGCTGCGTGACGCCGAGCGCCTCGGCGAGCGCGGTGATGCGCGCCGGGCCGCGCTGGGTCAGATGCGCGAGGATCTGCGCCTGGGTCGGCGTTAGGGCGGCGGCGTCGGCCTGCCGCCAGCTCTCGGCGCGCAGGAACAGCCCGATCTTCGCCAGTCCGGTCGCGATATGTGTTTGCGTCGTCATTATGCGTGCTCCGCTCTTTGGAGCGTATATAAATAGGAGTCCTATGTAATTGCAAGCGGCATGCAGGTCGCGCCTATCGTCGCCGACGTGCGAGGCGCAGGAGATCGCGATAACCGCAATTGATCATGCTCTGCCCATAGGCTGCCAGACGCACGATCTGGGCCTTGAGCGAGCTGGTTTTCCAGGGTTCGGCGCTCACGCGGCGCGCCCCGAAATAGACCGCGGCCACTTCGCGATAGCTGGCCCCGGCGCGTCTGGCGTCCACGCACCTAAGGGCCCGCTTGAGCCGGTCGCGGCGCTGGCGGGACAGCGGCGGGTCGGCCGTCCGGTCGATCAGGGCGCGGCACAGACCTTCGGCGGCGGCGAGGCGGATCGGCCAGTCGTCGTCGAGCGGCAGGAGGATGCCGAAGGGCTTCCGGTCGCGATCATCGATGGCGCCGACGAGCACGGTTCCATTATCCAGCCGCGCCCAGGTGAGGCCGGAGCCATCGCGGGTCTGCGCGGAATGCAGAAGGCGGGCCAGCGGAGCGGTCCGCAGGTCGGTCGGGAGCGGCGCGATAAGCTGGGTGACGGCCGGAGCGTCCTCGGGGTTCCAGAAGACCGGCGCATCGGGGGCGTCGAGCTCCGGATCGACCGGGAAATCGCAACCCCCAGTCTGCGACCCAGTTGTCGCCATCCGCCCGCCGCCAGGCGGCGCAGTAGTCCTCGTTCCTCCGCAGGCACTCCCAGGCGAGGCCGGACAGGCCGAGCGTGTCGAAATGGTCGTAATGGCGATCCTCGCGCCAGTCGCGCGGCATGGCCGATCTCCCCGACGAGGGCGCGGCTCGCGCGCGCCGGACAAGGGAAATTTCGGCCAGAGGTTGCGCCTGGCTAGACCTCGGCGCGGCATCGGGCGATGCGCCGAGCGCATCACGCCGGCGCTAAATCAGGGCAGTCCGTGCCGGAGCAGGTCGCGATAGCCGTGCTCGG
>CAYQVL010000378.1:0-2250 GCA_964420825.1 uncultured Sphingomonadaceae bacterium | reverse complement strand
CAAAGGCTTCGAGCCGCGCCTGATAGTCGGCTCCCTGCGCGTCGTAGAGCGCGTCGATCGCCTGCGGGATGCCGAAGCGCCACATCAGCGCGTCGCCTGCGAAATAATCCTCGCCCCAAAGCTCGGCGGCGCGTCCGCGCCCCTGCCCCATCAGTTCGAGAAGCTGGTCGGGCCGCCCGCGCGCCATCGCCCAGCCGAGCGCATAGGACGCGCCCTCGGCGCTTGCCGCCTCGATATGCGGAACCCCCCATTGGTCCCAGTCGATGGTGACCGCGGATGGGTGCGCGGCGTCATGCGCCGACCCCGGAGCGGCAATCGCCAGCCCGGCCAGCGCCGCGAGTGTCCCGATCCCGAAAAACCGCCCCATAACCCCTGCTCCCTTGTTCCGGAACACTGGCTATGGGGCGGATATCACGGTGTCAATTTGGCCGGCTTAGAAATCGACCTCGGCGCGTGCGCCGAAGACGTCGACGCCATAGCTGGTGTCGGGCCCGGCCGGGATGGCCGCGCCGTCATATTCGATATGGTCGTAGTTGATCGAGAAGCGCGCATGGTCGATCGGCGTCCAGATCATCGCCAGCCCGAGCAGGTTCTGCGTGCCGCCCGTCACCCCGTTGTCGGTGAGGTCGAGATAGTCGTAGCGCGCATTCAATTGGATCGCGCCGATGCCGCCCTCGCCGACCGGGCGCGCCGGGCGCGTGCGTTCGAACTTGCCGCCGTCATAACCGCGCGAATCGCCGGGCGTGAGGAAGATGCCCGCTTCGGCATAACCGCCGAAGAAGGTCGGATCGGGGACGCCCGCGAGCGAGGCGCGCAGCCAATGGCCCTCGGCGACCGCGTGGAACGGCCCGTGGATCACCGCCGCCTCGACTCCGTAGCTCGTTTCCCCGGTCACAGGCAGGCTGCCGGTATCGATGAAGCGCGTATCGGTCGAGTGGACGCCGGGGCGCTGGCGATAGCGCGCGCCCGGATTGTCGTTCAAATCGCGATAGTGGAGCGATCCGCCGAAGTGGAGCCGCGTGCCCTCCATTTCGGGGCTGAAGATCGCGCGCGTATCGAACGAATAGGCGTTGGCCTCGTCGCTGGAGAGGTCGTCGATATTCGAGGTGAAGACGCCGCCGTTCCAGGCGAAGGCGCCATGGCTATAGCCGACCGAGGCGCCGACGCGGCGCTCGAAGGCGAAGGCGTCGGTAAACGCCGCGCGCTCCATGAAGCTTGTGAAGCGGCTGCTCGTCAGCTCTTCGAGCGACTGGAACGGATTGTGCTGGCCGATGGTGAATTCGACGTCTCCGGTCTCGTAGCTCAGCAGCGCGTCGGTGAACTCGACATCGTTGTCGGCGAAATCGATCTCGACCTTATAGCCGAAGCCGCCCGGCATCGCGCCGCGCACGCCGATCCGCCCGCGCCGCAATTCGTTCGAAAAGCCGAGCCCGGGATCGTCGATCGCGTTCGGCGCATTGACCGAAGCGACGTCATATTGCAGCCGCCCGAACGGCCGGAAGTCCCAGCCGCTCGCCGTCCGCACGCGCGGCGCCGCGTCGAACGAGACGCTCGGCTGCGCGGCGAGTGCGGCGGTGGCTTCGGCGGCGGCGGTCTGCGCGGCGATCGCGGCGGCGCCGGCCTGCTCGGCTTGCGCCGCGACCGCGCCCTGCGCTTCGACGAGGCGGCTCACCAGCCCTTCGAGCGTCTCGACGCGCGCGCGCAGCGCTTCCATCTCGGCGGCCTCTTCGGGGGTCATCGCCTGCGCGGCGGCGGGCAGCGCGATCAGCCACGCGGCGCTTATGGTCAGCAGCAATTTCATGCGGTTCATTCGATGGTATCCATGGTGATGCGCGATAAAGCCCCCCGGCGGGCCGTCCCGCCGTTCGCCAGTGCCTCTAGGCGCGGAATGTTACAGTGCGATGGCCGATGTGTTGCGGTTTGATGACAGCGGGGCCGGAGCATTCGCTCCCGCCGGGCCGGACGTCAAGGCGATCCGCGCCAGGACCCGGCTCAGCCAGGCCAAATTCGCCGCCAAGCTGCGCGTCCCCGTCGCCACGCTGCGCGACTGGGAACAGCACCGCCGCTCGCCCGACGCCCCGGCGCGGACGCTGCTGGGAATGGTCGATGCGGACCCGAAGGCGGCGCTGGCGTTGATCGAGCGGACGGGGTGACACGAACGGGTGAGTTTAGTGCACTGTCACCGTAATCCTTAGTGCACTGTTGTCTAATTGATCTCCCCATCACATTGCTTTTTTTCTTCGACTTCTC
>CAYQVL010000377.1:0-2251 GCA_964420825.1 uncultured Sphingomonadaceae bacterium | reverse complement strand
TGGCCGCCGGGTGTGACCGACGGCGCGGCGATCACGAGCGCGCAGTGGAGCGTCGAACCCGACGAGCCCGGCGGCGTCGCGACCTCGGCGCACTTCATCGGCGGCGGCGAAACCGGGGCGCAATTCGGCGGCGGCATCGCCGGGCGCGTCTATCGGGCGATATGCCATGTCGCGCTGAGCGACGGGCGCAGCGCCGACCGCTCGCTCGTCATCCGCGTCGAGCAACGATGATGGCGACGATCGAGACGCCGCCCGCCTTCGCGCCGCTCGCGCTCGCCGAGGTCAAGGACTATTTGCGGATAATGCAGGACGAGGACGACGCGCTGCTCGCCGGGCTGATCCGCAGCGCGGCGATGACCTGCGAACGCTTCGTCGGCATGGCGCTGCTGCAGCGCGAGACGCGCGAAACAATACCGGCAAGCGCCGAATGGCGGCGGCTGACGCAGACGCCGGTCGCGGCGATCACCGGCGTCGAGACGCGGCCCGAAAGCGGCGATCCCGCCGCGCCGGCGACCGCCGACTATGAGATCGATATAGACGGCAATGGCGACGGCTGGATGCGGGTTACGAACAGCGGCGGAGCGCGCCGGGTTACGGTGACCTACAGCGCGGGGATGGGGGCCGACTGGAACGCGGTGCCCGAGCCGCTGCGCCAGGGGATCGCGCGGCTCGTCGCGCATCTCTTCACGCATCGCGACGATCGCGACGATCCCGGGCCGCCCGCCGCGGTGGCGGCGCTGTGGCGGCCGTGGCGGCGGATGCGGCTGTCATGAGCGCGGCCGAAGCGCTCAAAGCGGCGCTGATCGCGGCGCTCGACGGGCATCAACCGTTCGCCGGGACGCTCAACGGCGTCCACGCGATAGCGCCGGTGCGCGCGACGCCGCCTTTTGCGGTGGTCGGCGAGATGACCGCGCGCGACTGGAGCACAAAGACCGAGGCGGGGCGCGAGCTGCGCTTCGCGGTGAGCGTGTTCGAGGAGCCCGAGCGCGCCGAGCGTCTCGCGGCGCTGACCGGCGAGGCCGAGACGGCGATCGAGGCGATGGCGCGCGATCTCGACGGCTGGCGGCTGGCGAGCCTGGTGTTCGTGCGCAGCCGCGTGGTGCGCGGGCAGGGGCCATGGGCGGGGGTGATAGAGTATCGGGCGCGGGTTTTGGGGGTCTAAACGCTCCTCGTCCCGGTCAAGATTTCGATGAAGGAGAACAATCATGCCAACCGAACGCGGATCGGCCTTTCTCTTGAAGGTCGGCGACGGCGGCGATCCGCCGGTCTACAGCACGGTCGCGGGGCTGCGGACGACGCAGCTGGCGATCAACGGCGAACCCGTCGTCGTCACCAACAAGGATTCGGGGGGCTGGCGCGAGCTTTTGAGCGGCGCGGGGGTGCGTTCGGTGTCGGTGTCGGGGGCGGGGGTGTTCACCGGATCGGCGGCCGAGACGCGATTGAAGACCAATGCGCTCGCCGGCGCGATCGATGCTTATGAGCTAAGCTTCGAGAGCGGCGAGGCGATGCGCGGGGCGTTTTTGATCGCGCGGCTCGATTATGCGGGCGATTTCAACGGCGAGCGGAATTACACGCTCGCGCTCGAAAGCTCGGGCGAGGTGGCGAGTGTTTGACCATGGCTGAATCCGGGTCCGTCGGGGCTGAGCCTGTCGAAGCCCGCAATGCCCATAAAGCGACGCCCTTCGACACGCTCGGGGCTGACGGAGATGACCGATGACCGTCAATCGCGCGCGCGGCGAGGCCGCGCTTGTCGTGGCCGGCGAAAGCCTCAGGCTGCGGCCTTCGTTTGCCGCGCTGGTCGCCGCCGAGGAAGAGCTCGGGCCGCTGTTCGCGCTGGTCGAGCGCGCGGCCGAGGGGCGGCTCGGGATCGGCGAACTGGTGGCTTTGTTCTGGCATTGCCTTGCCGAACGCCCCGAGGGGCTGAGCCGCGAGCGGTTCGGCGAGGCGGTGGCGGCGCAGGGGCTGGCGGCGGCGACGCCCGCGCTCAGAATGCTGCTGTCGCAGATATTGCAGGGGCGATGAGCCACAAGGCGATCGCCCGGTCCGCCGTGCATCTCGCCGGATTCGCCGCCGTCCTGCTCGGCTGGCGACCGGACGAATTCTGGGGCGCCACGCCTGCCGAACTCGCCGCCGCGCTGGCCCCGCTGGCGGGGCGCACGGCCGCCGATGCGCCGGCCTCGACGGCCGATCTCGGCCGATTGATGGAGCAATTTCCCGATGGATGATTTCGCCAGTGACGATCTCGGCGGCG
>CAYQVL010000376.1:0-2260 GCA_964420825.1 uncultured Sphingomonadaceae bacterium | reverse complement strand
CGGATAGAAGGGGCGCACCGGGGCGAGATCATAATGACCCCGGCAGTGGCCAAGCGTCAGGTAAAGCACAGCGCCCTTGCCGACCTTTCGCTCGTAGAGCACCGGCACTTCGGCCTCATTCCATTGACGGTCGCCGAAATCGGGACAAAGTCCGGCAAATTCGGTGTGCAGAAGAACGTCGATCGGGCCGGTCCGGCGGCTCAAATAGAGTTCGTCGATGACACTGAAATCTCGCAGCCCCTCGGTCATCGCATGATCGCCGCGCGTGACGCGCACCTTATAAGGGCCGATCGGCGGATGGCCTTCGAACTGCGTACCGAGCAGCGCCATGAAATCGGGGGCCTCGTCGGGCGTCGAGACGGCCCCGTCATCGGCAAAGCGCAAGATGGAATTGGTCCCGTGGAGCGCCAGCCAGCGTCCGCCTGCGTCGAGAAATTCGGTCAACGCGGCGATCTCCCCGGGGGCCGGGACAAGATCGCATGTATAGGTGATGAGCAACTGGCTGGCACGGATCAGCTGCGTATCGCGATAATCCGCAGCCACACTGGTGCGAATTTCGGGGCGCTCGGCGAGCAGCTTGAGCAGCTCGAGCCGGGCGAAATCGATATCGTGATATTTTCCGGCAGCGATCAGATGCACGCGCACGTTCCGGTCTCCTTCGTCGATAATCTGCTCAACGCTATTGCACTGACGGCAGATAGCAAGCAAAAACAATCACAGTTGATTGTAATTTTGAAAGGGAGCGCAGTATGGCCGGTGCAGGCACGGGACCGCTCAAGGACGTACGGGTGATCGACCTGACGAGCGTACTGATGGGCCCCTATGCAACCCAGATTTTCGCCGATCTAGGCGCCGATGTCATTAAGGTCGAAAGCCCTGAAGGCGATACCACCCGCTATCTTCCTCCCGGCCCCGATCCCGACCGCGGCAGCATGTTCATGAACGTCAATCGCGGCAAGCGCAGTATCGTTCTCGACCTCAAAAAACCCGCGGCGCGAGATGCACTGCTTAGGCTGGCAGGCGATGCCGATGTCTTCATCCATTCGATGCGCGCCCAGGCGATCGGCCGGCTGGGGCTTGATTATTCAGCGCTTCGGGCCGTCAATCCGGACATCGTCTACGCCAATCTCTATGGGTTCGGACGTAAAGGCCCTTATGCCGACTATCCCGCCTATGACGATATCGTCCAGGCGGCATCGGGCCTGGTATCGCTGCAAGCCAGCCTGTCGGGGGGAAAGCCCACCTACCTTGCCACCGTGGTCGCCGATAAAGTGGCTGGTTTGACTGCGGCCTATGCGGTGTCGGCGGCGCTGTTTGCGCGCGAACGCACGGGCAAGGGCCAGGAGATCGAAGTGCCGATGTTCGAAACGCTGGCGTCGTTCACGATGGTCGAGCACTTGTGCGGAGCGCTGTTCGATCCAGCGATCGGCAAGCCCGAATATCCGCGTGTCACATCGCCGCACCGCCGGCCCTACAAGACCCGCGACGGCTATATCGGCGTGATGATCTATAATGATAAGCACTGGCGCAGCTTCTTCGACGCGATTGGCAATCCGGAGTGGTCGCTCCAGCCGATGTTCGCATCGATGCGCAGCCGCACCGAGAACATTACTGAAGTTCTCGGTCATGTTGCCGATACGCTGAAGGAACGCACGACCGACGAATGGATGGCGCTTTTCGAACGCGCTCAGTGCCCGGCGATGCGAATTGCCACCATGGAGGATTTGCTGACCGATCCGCATCTCGAACAGGTCGGTTTCTGGGACCGCCGGGATACACCCGACGGCCCAATCCGTATGCCGGGAATTCCTGCCGACTTTTCCGGAACGCCCGGCGCGATCGGCGAACCAGGGCCTTCGCTTGGAGCGCATGGCATCGAAATCCTGCGCGAAGCGGGCTTCGGAGAAGCGGAAATCGAAAGCCTGCATGCGTCCGGGGCATTCAAAACCCCGAAGACGCCCAGTCTGCAAGACTGAGCCAGCCTTTGCCATCACGCGTTCATCGGATTGGCAATATTAAAAACATTCATGTATGTATGTTTGTATACGATAGAAAGCCATCGCGCCACGGAGGAAGGCTATGCCCCGCGTTCACGTTCCGTCAGACTTTGATCACGACCCTTCGGCTTATGTCTGGTCGCATTATGCGCCCGAAATCGGTCAGGCGGCCGGCAGCTATTCTCGCGCGGTCTACGAACATTCGACGATGACGCTGCGCGAGATGGAGGCCGCACGCGTCCGCACCGCGCATATCAACGGCT
>CAYQVL010000375.1:0-2277 GCA_964420825.1 uncultured Sphingomonadaceae bacterium | reverse complement strand
TCGGGATTTATGCACGGCTGGCTGTAACGCACGAAGAGCTGACTGGC
Organism: uncultured Sphingomonadaceae bacterium; assembly: GCA_964420825.1. GTDB lineage: Bacteria > Pseudomonadota > Alphaproteobacteria > Sphingomonadales > Sphingomonadaceae > Parasphingopyxis. Next base: position 2,230 of record CAYQVL010000375.1, on the reverse strand, counting down.
CGTCCCCCGCCAAGGCCTTCACCGCTTTCGGCGGCCCCCTATTCCACACCTAAGCAATTGCAGGACGATTTGCGGAACATCGCCCGCGCGCTGGCTGCCAGCGGCGGCGAGACGCTCGCTTCGAGCGGCGCGCTAGGAAGATTGATCCGCGCGGTGCGAAGCTTCGGTTTCCACCTCGCAACGATCGATTTGAGGCAGAACAGCGCCGTCCATGCGCGGACCGTGGCCGAACTGCTGGAAGTCGCCGGGGTCGAAAAAGATTATGAGGCTCTCGACGAGGCCGCGCGGATCGATTTGCTCCGTCGCGAACTTGCTTCGCCACGCCCTTTGTTTGTCCCGGCCGCAAGCTATAGCGACGAGACCCGGAGCGAGCTCGCCATCATGCACGCCGCCGCTGCCGCCCATGACCGCTACGGACCGGCGTGCATCACCAACTATGTCGTTTCGATGACCGAGACCGTTTCCGACCTGCTCGAGGTCCATATCCTGCTCAAGGAAGCGGGTCTCTATCGCGCCGGCGATCCCCCGCATTCGGCGATCATGGCGGTGCCGCTGTTCGAGACGATCGGCGATCTCGAACGGGCGCCCGCAATCATGCGCAGCTATTTTGCGCTGCCCGAGATCGGCGCTCTGACGTCGGCGCGCGGTCATCAGGAGGTGATGATCGGCTATTCGGACTCGAACAAGGACGGCGGCTATCTGACATCGGGCTGGGTGCTGAGTCGGGCGAGCGAAGCGCTGGCGCCTGTGTTCGAGCAAGCGGGCGTCACCATGCAGCTGTTCCATGGTCGCGGCGGTTCGGTCGGTCGCGGCGGCGGATCGGCGTTCAATGCCATTCGCGGGCAGCCTGCGGGCACGGTCAATGGTCGCATTCGCATAACAGAACAGGGCGAAGTCATCGCCGCCAAATATGGCACGCGCGACGCCGCGCTCGCCAATATGGATTCGATGGTGTCGGCGACGATCCTCGCCACACTCGAGCCCGAACGCCTTTCCACAGACGACATGGCGCGTTTCTCGGCCGCGATGGATCGATTGTCGGAGACAGCGTTCCGATCATACCGTGCACTCGTCTATGAAACCGACGGGTTTACCCGTTTCTTTCGGGAGATGACGCCACTTGCCGAGATCGCGACGCTCAAGATCGGCTCGCGCCCGGCAAGCCGCAAAAGCTCCGACGCGATCAAGGATTTGCGCGCGATCCCCTGGGTATTCTCCTGGAGTCAGGCACGCGTAATGCTGCCGGGATGGTATGGCTTCGGCCATGCCTTGACCGCATTCGACGACAAGGCGCTGCTGCGCGAAATGGCCGAATCCTGGTCGTTTCTCAGGATGACGCTCGGCAATATGGAAATGGTGCTCGCCAAGTCCGATATCGGCATCGCCGAGCGCTATTCCGGCCTAGTCGAGGATCGCGATCTGAGCGCGCGGATTTTTTGCGATATTCGCGAAAGCTGGGAAAGGACCCATGACGCCCTGCTCGACGTGACGGGGCAAGCGCGCCTGCTTGAAAAGACGCCCAAGCTTGATACGTCTATCCGGCTGCGCCTGCCCTATATCGAGCCGCTGAACCTGCTCCAGATCGAACTCCTCAAGCGCCACCGGGCCGGCGACGACGATCCGCGGATTGCCGAGGGCATCCAGCTGTCAATCAACGCAATCGCGACGGCATTGCGAAACAGCGGCTGATCAACTGATACCTATTAATGCGCTTGCAAAGAGGAGAAGGGCGAGAAGCGGCCTTACGTCATCGACAATAGCCTACAGACCGCGACCGTCATGTCCGCCACCGGCAGCTTCGACCACCGCGCCATCGACGGCGCGGATGGCGCGCAGCTGATGCAGACCTTCAAGCAGCTGGTGGAAAATCCGTGGGGGATGTTGGCATAGCATTACCGTCCGATGCTCGCGCATCATGAGCTTAACGAGATTCTCGTCCTTACGTCGCACTGATATCGCGAACTAAATTGCCAGATAGCGCTGCCGACCTTCCCTGATATGCGGAATAATTTCCCTGTTAATGGACACAGGGAATTTGTTTGAAAACATTAGGACTGAGGCGGCCTACGGCAAATCACAGCGGCGGAATAAACACCGAAAACGTACAATTTCCCTGTTAATTCCCGCAAAACAGGGAATTTGGCCGCGAGACCGATTCGCTCTGGACTGCGTCGCGCACCACCAATTGCCTGAAGCCCGGAAATCCAGTAATTACGAATTACGGTGACAG
>CAYQVL010000374.1:0-2294 GCA_964420825.1 uncultured Sphingomonadaceae bacterium | reverse complement strand
GCCTTGGTGTTCGATCGGATTTTGCGTCGCGACGACCATGAAGCGGTCCGAAAGTCCGTGCGTCTCGCCGTCGATCGTCACCGATCGCTCCTGCATCGCTTCGAGCAGCGCTGCCTGCGTCTTGGGCGGCGTGCGGTTGATCTCGTCGGCGAGCAGAAGTTCGCAGAAGATCGGGCCGCGGGTGAGCGTGAAGGCGCTGGTCTGGAAGTTGAACAGATTGGCGCCGATGATGTCGCTCGGCATCAGGTCGGGCGTGAACTGGATACGGCCATAGTCGAGCCCGAGCGACCGCGCGAAGCATTGCGCCAGAAAGGTCTTGGCGGTCCCCGGCGGCCCCTCGAGCAGGCAATGCCCGGCCGAAAACAAGGCGATCAGCAGGTGCGAGACGATCTCGTCCTGGCCGACGATCGCCTTGGCGACCTCGTGATGGATCCGCTCGCCGAGCGGCTTGATATCTTCAACTTTCATGAACGATGGTCCTTTTCCACAGGTTGAGCGCCCGCGCGGCGTCGAGGATCTCCTGCCGTGCCGTTGCGCGCTCGGCGCGCGCAGCCAGCGCGCTGAACGGCGGCGAGCCCGGCACGTCGAAGCCATCGAGCCAGTTATCGAGCGCCGCACCGCTCAATTGGCGCGGATTGCCAATCGCGGTCACCGCAGCCTCGCGCGTTATCGCCGCATAGCGCTTGCTCGACAGATGCTCGCGCCGCGCCAGCCGCAGCAGTTCGGCGCTGTTGTCTACGAGCGCGCGCTTGCCGAAGGCGATCGCGCGCGGCTCGCGCAGCGGTGGGCCGAAGCGGAAGGCGGCGTGCAGCCCCGCGAGCAGGGCCGCGGCGAGGATCGACAGCGTCAGCGCGAGAAAGGGTGGCTCGAAGGCGAGGGTCAGCAGATTGACCTGGTTGGTGCCGAAGCCATTGACCGCGAGCTCAAACCGATAGGGTCCGCCATCGGCATTGAGCACCTGGAGCATGACCAGCGCGGCGCGCGCGCTTTGCGGGCTCGCGAGCGCCTGATTGTTGAGCAGGTCGGGATCGGAGAGAATGTAGATTTCGGTGCCGCGGACATTGGCGAGGACGATATCGCCGCGATCGGTGGTGATCAGCCCGTCGAGCGCCTTGCCGGCGATCAGCTGGAGGTCGGTTGGAGCGCGAAACTGGACGCCGGGGAATATACTGCCCGAAAGCCTGTCGCCACGTTCGATATTCGCGCCCGTCACGACAATATCGCCGAGCGAGGCAAAAGCCTGTTCGCCATCGCCGCCAAGCGCGGGCGGGCCGAGCGCCTCGACGCGGTCGCGCTCGCCGGGAATCGCTCGGGTAAACCATTTGGGCAGGACGATCAGCGTCGGCTGATATTCGCCATTGTCGAGCAACGCATCGAGCCGCTCCTGCGCCACCGGCATTTCGAGTGTGACGATCGTCAGTCCGTCGTCGGCGAGAACATTCTCATCGCGGACATAATCGACCGGCGCGCCGGTCGCATCGAGGAGTTCGTAAACGCCGCGAAAGCCGACCGCCGATGTCGAAAGGCTATGCGCGCGGCCGTCGCGCCCGCTGCGCAGTTCGGGAGCATAGGCGGTGAGCACGAGGAAGAGAATGAAACTCGCCAGCCCCGCCGCGACGACCAGGAAGATCGTTCGCGAGCTGAACGCCGAAGCGCTGCTGTCGCTCATGTCCAGCTCGTCCCGAAGGCGAAGGTTTGATAGGCGGCGCGCGCCTCGCGCCAGCCCTCTTCGTCGATCGGGCGGCTGGCGAATATGCCGCGTTCGACAATTTGTGCGATCTCGGCGAACGAGCCGCGCGCCGGCGCGGGCAGGCTCTCCGACCCGGCGATATCGCGGCTGGTCAGCGCCGGACGCAGGAAATCGGGAAGGCGGCGCTCGATATCGGCGACGCTGCGGTGGAGAAGCAGCCGGGCCGCTTCGGCGAAGCGGCCCTCGTCGGCGAGCGCGTCGGCGTCGTCGAGCAAACCGTGAGCCTGGGCGGCTTCGGGACGCCAATCGACGTCCTCGGGTTCGCTATCGGCGGCGATGCGATCGGAACGCCAGCGGATCAGCGCCCGGGCGATGAAGAAGATCAGCGCCGCCGCCGCGGAAACCGCGACAATCCAGAACAGTATTTCCCAAAAGCTTCCAAGGCTGGCGAGCCAGTCGAGAAAGCCCCAATTCTGGCGCGGCCGGGGCGGCGGCGGATCGAAGCGGCCCAGTTCGGTCTGGAAGCGCTCGCTGTCGATCAGTTCGCGATACGCCTGATCGAACCCCTGCTTCGCATCGCTTGCGTCCGGACCGGGCCCTGCGG
>CAYQVL010000373.1:0-2309 GCA_964420825.1 uncultured Sphingomonadaceae bacterium | reverse complement strand
ACTGTCGCAAAATTCCCCCCGTCCATTCGTTGCACGTCCTGATCGCGCTGTAGCGGCCATGAGCTTCGTAAAAAACGTCCGAGACGCCATAGCCGGTCACCGGCTGCGCGCTGCCCGATGCATCGCGCGCGAAATCGGCGCGAATGGCGTTGGCGATGCGCGCATATTGCTGCGGCGTTACGATGATTGAGCGCATGTTGTCCGCCGGGACAGGCGTAGCGACATGATCGACATGGATCAGCGCCGCCTCGCTGCCGAACAGGGCGGTAAGCGCGGTGCGCGGGCGTAAATCCGACCAGCTCGGCGTTTCGAGATAGAAAACCCGGTCGCCCCATCCAAACAATAGATATTCGCTCGCATGGTGCTGCTCGCCGAGATCTTCGGGGCGGACGAGCTCGCTCCAGTCGGCGACAGCATTGGCACGCGGCAGGACGAGGCCGGTATGGACGCCATTGTCGTAGACGAAAATCTCGATACCGGTATCGGGTTGGCGCCAGCCGCTGTTCGCCGGGATCAGCGACCCGCCGATGCCCGCGAGCAGGTACATGGCCGCGCCGGCCGCCAGCGCAGCCGCGCCAAGCCGCAGCCAGCGCAGAAGATGGATTGCAACACCGCGCATCGTGCGATGCCTATCCTCTTCATTTCATCGCGGCAATTTTCCATGCTATACTGGAGCCATGACCGCAGAATCGCATGTTCACAAAACGCCGCCCGAAGGAGCCGCCGCGGATTGGACGATCCCGCAGGACTGGGACGCCTACACGCCCGAAGATCACCGCACCTGGGATATCCTTTTCGAGCGCCAGGTGAAGCAATTGCCGGGCCGCGCTAGCCAGTCGTTTCTCGACGGCGTCGATGTGCTCAAGCTGTCCAAGCCCGGCATTCCCGATTTCGAGGAACTCTCCGAGCGGCTGATGGAGCTTACCGGCTGGCGGGTCGTCGCCGTCCCCGGCCTCGTCCCCGATGACGTCTTCTTCGATCACCTCGCCAACCGCCGTTTCGTCGCGGGCAATTTCATCCGCCGCCGCAACCAGCTCGATTACCTACAGGAACCCGATGTTTTCCATGACGTCTTCGGCCATGTGCCGATGCTCGCCAACCCGGTTTTCGGCGATTACATGGCCGCCTATGGCCGCGGCGGATTGCGCGCGCTGAACTTCGGCAACCTGCACAAGCTTGCGAGGCTTTACTGGTATACGGTCGAATTCGGATTGGTCGAGGAAAAGGGCGATCTGCGCATCTATGGTTCGGGAATCGTTTCAAGCCACGGCGAGAGCGTTTTCGCACTCGATGATCCGAGCCCCAACCGCATCCGCTTCGATCTAAAGCGCGTGATGCGGACCAACTACCGGATCGACGATTATCAGCAGGTCTATTTTGTCATTCCGAGCTTCGAGGAGTTGCTGCGCACTACGGTCGAGAACGATTTCGCGCCGATCTATGCCGAACTGGAAACGGCTAGCGATTTCGCGCCCGAAGATATCGACGATGGTGACGATGTCGTGAGTTACGGAACGCAGGCATATGCGAACGCGCAGGCCGCCGAATAGACGCCTTTGCTCAGCTACGGCGTGACGGCGGCATTGGCCGGCGTTTTACAAGATTCAAGATTGTCCAGCGTTCGCGCGTTATGCGATCGGTAAGACGGAAGCGCCGACGGCGATATGCCGCTGCCACGCGGTCGGCCTGTTCGTCGAGAAGCCCCGCCAGGATAAGCGTTCCGCCAGGTGCAACGGCGCTGGCGATCGCCGGCGCCAGATCGATGAGCGGCTTGGTAAGGATATTGGCGACGATCAGGTCATAAGGCGCCCGCGCTTTCAGGCGGCGGTGGACGAGCCCCGCCGCGGTGACGAATTCGATCTCGCCCGCACCGCGCCCGCGCGGAACACCGTTCACAGCGGCATTCTCGCGAGCAATCTCAATCGCGAGCGGATCGATATCGGAAGCTATGACGTGCGCGTTCGGCCAGAGCGCCAGTGCGCCGAAGGCGAGCAGCCCGGTGCCCGTCCCGAGATCGCAGATATTGCTGAAGCGGGCGCCGGCGGATTTCGACCTGTCGAGCATCGCCAGGCAGCATGCGGTGGTCGCATGTTGGCCCGTTCCGAAAGCGCGGCTCGCATCGATTTCAAGGGCGATCGCGTGCTCGGGTACGTCGGCGCGATGGCGCGGCGTATGGACAAAGAAACGGCCCTCGCGGATCGGCTCGAGCCCGTCCTGACTCAGCGTTACCCAATCCTCGTCGTCGAGCCGCTCCAACACATGGGCTGTTCCCGCCGCGCTTGGCGCCAATGTCCGGACAAGCGCGATTG
>CAYQVL010000372.1:0-2320 GCA_964420825.1 uncultured Sphingomonadaceae bacterium | reverse complement strand
TGGTGTTGCGCGCGCGCTCGCCGGCGAACCAGGGCTGATGCTGATGGACGAACCCTTCGGCGCGCTCGACCCGGTCACCCGCGATCAGCTCGGCGAGGCCTATCGCAAACTCCACGACCGGCTCGGCCTGACCACCATCATGGTCACCCACGATATGGCCGAAGCGCTGCTGCTGGCCGATCGTATCCTCGTCATGAGCGAGGGCAGGATCGTCGCCGACGGCACGCCCCAGGCGATGCTTGCGCAGGGCGGCGGCGAAGAAGCCGATGCGCTGATCGCTGTGCCCAAGCGGCAAATGGCGAAGCTGCGCAAGCTGGAGAGGGAGCAGTGAGCGAGCGCCTCGCCGATGCCATAGCGCAGGTGCCGCCGCTGCTCGCCGATCATGTTCTGCTCTCGGCCGCGGCGTTGCTGCTCGGGCTCGCCGTCGCGCTTCCGCTTGCGGTCGGCGCGTCGCGCAACCATCGGCTGCGGCAGGCGGCGCTCAGCGCGGCGAGCCTCGTCCAGACGATCCCGGGCCTCGCCTTGCTGGCGCTCTTCTACCCGCTGCTGCTCGCGCTCAACGGCCTTGTCGCGCCGCTCGGTGTCGCGCTGCCCGCGCTCGGCTTTCTGCCGGCCCTGCTGGCGCTTGCGCTCTATGCCGTTCTCCCGATCCTGCGCAATGCGGTGACCGGCCTGGTGGGTATCGACCCGGCGATCGTCGAGGCCGCCGACGGCGTCGGCATGACCCCGCGCCAGAAGCTGCGGCTCGTCGAAGTGCCGCTTGCCGCGCCCGTGGTGATGGCCGGCATCCGCACCGCGACTGTAGGGACGATCGGCGCGGCGACGCTCTCCACCACGGTCGGCCAGCCGAGCCTTGGCGACATGATCTTTGCCGGATTGCAGACGCAGAACTGGCTCCTTGTGCTCACCGGCTGCGTCGCCGCGGCGGGGCTCGCGCTGATCGCCGACGGTTTGCTCGGGCTGGTCGAAGCGGGAATCGCCCAGCGTCGCTGCGGCAAGATCTGGGCGGGTCTGATCGCCCTGCTCTCCGGCGTGACGCTGGCGCTCGCCCCGGCGCTGCTTCCCGCCGCGCGCGGCGGCGAAGTCGTCACCATCGGGGCCAAGAATTTCTCCGAGCAATATATCCTCGCCCGGCTGATCGGCGACCGGCTCGAGGCGGCAGGCTATGACATCCGCTATCGCGAGGGACTCGGCTCGACCGTCGCCTTCGAGGCGCTCGCGGGATCGGATATCGACATCTATGTCGATTACACTGGAACGCTCTGGACGAGCGTGATGCAGCGAGCCGACACCCCGCCGCGCGAAGAAATGATCGCCGGAATCGACCGGTGGATGCGCGAGCGCGGACGGGGCCGTCTGCTCGGCCCGCTCGGCTTCGAAAACACATACGCCTTTGCCGCGACCGCCGGGACGGCGCGGCGCAACGGCCTTGTGAGCCTCGACGATCTCGCGCGAGTCGCACCGCGCTTGACGCTCGGCAGCGATGTCGAATTCCTCAATCGTCCCGAATGGGCCGCGGTCCGTGATACCTATGGCCTGCGCTTCGCCGACGCCCAGTCCTACCAGCCGACCTTCATGTATCGTGCGCTCGAAACCGGCCGCGCCGATGTCATCACCGCCTTTTCGTCCGACGGCCGCATCGCCGCGAACGATCTGCGCGTGCTCGCCGACCCACGCGGAGCCATCCCAAATTACGATGCCGTGCTGCTTGTCTCGCCCGGTCGCGCAGGCGACGCGCGTTTTACCGCGACGCTCGAACCGCTGATCGGCGTCATCCCGGTCGAGGCGATGCGTGAGGCCAATTACATGGTCGATCGCGACACCGGCAAAGCCAGCCCCGCCGAGGCTGCAAGGTGGCTCGCGAGTGAGATCGATCCGTGATAAGGTGCGGTTCCGAATATGTACCCGTGCCAATAGCGGAGAACGATATCGCCATGTCCGACAAACCTTCAAAAGATCCGATGGAAATGTTTCGCCGGATGGTGAGCCAATGGGAAACTATGGCCAATGAATTCGGCAGCAAGATCGCCGGGAGCAGCGAGTTCGCGCGCGCCATGCAGGGCTCGACCGCGATGACGCTGAAAATCCAGAAAGCGACGCAGGACGCAATGGCCAAGGCGCTGGCGGCGGCGAACATGCCGAGCAAGGTCGAGGTCGAAACGCTTGGCGAACGCCTGTCGGCGATCGAGGCGCAATTGGCGCGGATCGAGGCGGCGCTTCCCAAGGCGGGCAGCACAACATCGGCAGCCGCAAAACCCAAGCCAAGACGCACCAGAAAGCCCGCGGCCAAACCGGCCAAATGACCGGAGTCCCGGCGACC
>CAYQVL010000371.1:0-2331 GCA_964420825.1 uncultured Sphingomonadaceae bacterium | reverse complement strand
CTTCTGGCCCTTCTGGCCGCGCCCGGCGGTCTTGCCCTTGCCCGAGCCGATGCCCCGGCCGACGCGGGTGCGCGACTTGCGCGCGCCGTCGTTGTCTTTGAGTTCGTTGAGTTTCATGTCTTGCACTCGCTTTCGCTTTTGTTCGCGCTGTGGCGGCCCGGTAGCTACGCTTCGGTTACCTCGACCATATGATGAACTTTACGGATCATGCCCCTGATTTCAGGCGTATCTTCGCGTTCGACTGTCCGGTGCATCTTGTTCAGGCCGAGCCCCGCAAGCGTCTTGCGCTGACTGGGGTCGCGGCGGATCGGCGAACCGGTCTGGGTGATTTTCAATGTGGCCATGATGTTTACTCCGTCACTGCTTCGGCTTCGGCCTTGACCTCTTCGGCGCCGATGTCGCCGCGACGGTGGATCAGTTCGGCGATCTTCATGCCGCGACGCGCCGCCACGGTTTTGGGGCTCGACTGATCTTTCAGCGCCTCGAAGGTCGCTCGGATCATGTTGTACGGGTTCGACGTACCGATCGACTTGGTCACTACATCGGCGACGCCGAGGCTTTCGAACACCGCGCGCATCGGGCCGCCGGCGATGATCCCGGTGCCCGCGGGCGCCGAACGGACCGTCACATTGCCGGCGCCGAAGCGGCCGTTGCCGTCGTGGTGGAGCGTGCGGCCATCGCGCAGAGGCACACGGACCATGTTCTTCTTCGCCGCGGCTGTCGCTTTCTGAATCGCCTCAGGCACTTCACGCGCCTTGCCATGACCGAAACCGGCGCGGCCCTTGCCATCGCCGACGATCATCAGCGCTGCGAAACCGAAGCGCTTGCCGCCCTTGACGGTCTTCGAGACGCGATTGATGTGGACGAGCTTCTCGACCAGATCCTCGCCGCCGTCATCGTTGCGCCGGTTGTTGTCGCGACCGCCACGGCCACGACCGCCATCGCGTCCGCCGCCGCCGCGATTACCACCGGGACCGCCGCGTCCACCGCCACGTCCGCCACGCGGCGGGCGCGTTGCAGCCGTCACATTTTCGACTGGCTGCGTTACCGCTGCAACGCTGGCGTCGGTGGCAAGCTGCTTTTCCTCGACCACGGGTGCCGGTACGGGCGCGGCTTCCGCGCTGGCTTCGGGCGCCTTGGGCTCTGGCTGGCTTTCGGCCTTTACGGCATCTTCCGCCTTGGGCGTTTCCGCCTGGGCTTCGGCTGCCGGCTTGGCATCGGCTGCGCTGGCCTCGTCCTTAGCGGCGTCGGTCTGCTTATCTTCGGCCATCATCTAGAACTCCAGTCCGCCCTCACGGGCGGCATCGGCGAGCGCCTTGACGCGCCCATGAAACAAAAATCCGCCGCGATCGAACACGACGCGCTTTACTCCGGCCTTCGACGCGCGTTCGGCAACGCGCTTGCCGACATCGGCAGCCGCGGCAACGGTCGCGCCCGTCTTGGCCTTACCGTCGCTGTCGAGCGTCGAAGCCGAAGCAATCGTCTTGCCCGCGACATCGTCGATGATCTGGGCATAGATATGCCGGCCCGAACGGTGGATCGAAAGCCGCGGCCGGTCGCCGCTCTTGCGGCGCAAGGCCACGCGAACGCGCTGGCGGCGCTTTGCAAAAAGAGAAAGTCTTTTGCCCATGACTTACTTCTTCTTTCCTTCTTTGCGGAAAACATATTCCCCGCGATATTTGATGCCCTTGCCCTTATACGGCTCGGGCTTGCGCCATTTACGGATTTCCGCCGCGACTTGGCCTACTTTCTGCTTATCGATGCCGCTGATCTCGATCGTCGTCTGGTCGGGAGTCTTGATGTCGATGCCCTCGGGCACCGAATAGTCGACATCGTGGCTGAAACCGAGCTGCAGCTTGAGCATCTTGCCCTGAATCTGCGCGCGATAGCCGACGCCGGTGATCTCGAGAACCTTGGTGTAGCCCTCCGAAACCCCTTCGACAAGATTGGCCACGAACGTCCGCTGCATGCCCCAATAGGCGCGTGCACGCTTGGTGTCATTGGCTGGTTTGACGACGATTTCGCCGTCTTCGATCTTGTACGAAATGTCGTCGATCAAGCTCATCGTCAACATGCCCTTCGGCCCCTTGACACTGAGCTCGCTGCCTTGAATTTCGGCGATGACGCCATCGGGCAACGCGACTGGTCTTTTACCAATGCGGCTCATTAGAACACCTCCGCTAGCACTTCGCCGCCGACATTCTGCGCGCGCGCCTCGGCGTCCGAGAGTACGCCGCGCGGCGTCGACACGATGGTGATGCCAAGGCCGTTGCGGACGCGCGGGAGATCCTTGGCTCCCGAGTAAACCCGGCGGCCAGGCGTCGAAACGCG
>CAYQVL010000370.1:0-2337 GCA_964420825.1 uncultured Sphingomonadaceae bacterium | reverse complement strand
TCCGCCTCGGCAAGATCGACGACCGCGTCGAGCTGCTCGACGGCTATATCGTCGCCTATCTCAATCTTGACCGGATCATCGCGATCATCCGCTATGAGGAAGAACCCAAGACGTTGATGATGGCCGAGTTCGCATTGAACGACCGCCAGGCCGAGGCGATCCTCAACATGCGGCTCCGCAACCTGCGCAAGCTCGAGGAGATGGAGCTGCGGCAGGAGCGCGAGGATTTGCTCGCCGAACGCGAACAGATCGATCTGCTGATCAATTCGAAAGCGCGACAAAAGACGCGCATGAAAAAGGACCTTGCGACCCTCCTCGAACGCTATGGCGCCAAGACCGTGCTCGGCCGCCGTCGCACGACGCTCGAGGAAGCAGCGCCCGCGCGCGAAATCCCGCTCGAGGCGATGATCGAGCGCGAACCGATCACCATCGTCATGTCGCAGCGCGGCTGGATCCGCGCGATGAAGGGGCATGTCGACGAGGCTGGTCTTGCCAAGCTCAAGTACAAGGAAGGCGACGCGCCGCGCTTCGCCTTTGCCGCGCAGACAACGGACAAGCTGTTGCTCGCCGCCGACAACGGACGGGTCTATACACTCGGCGGCGACAGGCTCCCCGGCGCGCGCGGCTTCGGCGAGCCGGTGCGCTCGATGGTCGATGTCGAGGACGGCGCCGAGATCGCAGGGCTGATCAAGGTCGAGGCCGGCGGGCGGCTGTTGCTCGCGAGTTCGGGGGGCAAAGGCTTTATCGCGAACGCCGGCGATATCGTCGCGGAGACGCGCAAGGGCAGGCAGGTGGCGAACGTCAAGGCGGGTGCCAGACTGCGCGTCGTCCGTCCTATCCCGTCAGACGCCGACCATGTCGCGGTGATTGGCGAGAACCGCAAACTGCTGATTTTCGATCTCGACGCGCTCCCCGAGATGGCGCGCGGGCAGGGCATCACGCTGCAGAAATACAAGGATGGCGGCTTGTCCGACGCGCTGGCTTTCAGGCTGAAGGATGGCCTCAGCTGGACGATGGGCGGCGATACGGGCCGCACGCGCACCGAGACCGACCTTGGCGACTGGATCGGCAATCGCGGGACGGCAGGACGCATGCCGCCGAGAGGGTTTCCGCAGGACAACCGGTTTTAGCGTCATTTTTGTGTTATCGTTCTCTCGTCACAATTCGGGAGACCATTCCGGTGGTAGATCGCATCCCCTATGTTTTGATTGCGCTTATTCTTTTGTCGCTCGGACTGAACATATACCAACATAGCGAATATCAGGCGCTTCAAGCCCAAAAGCCTTACGGTGCGCGCGACCAGCAGGTCATCGACCACTCGATCGATCTCTATGTTGCCGAACAAAATTCTCGGAGCGGCTTAGAGATGAGTAGAGAGGCGATGATAAGGGGTCGGTTTCCCGTCGTTGTAACCACTTCAACCGCACGCTGCGTGAATCTCCGCGCGCCGGAAGGTGCTATTGGCTGGATGCCATTTTTTTGCTTCGACAATGACGATAATTTGATCTCGTCCGGTTTGATCTAGCATCACGTTGCCCGAGGACTGTCAACGCTCCTCCAGACGCGCCAGTCGCAGTTCGATCCGCTTGAGCTCGCGCAGCGTCGCGATGAGGTTCATGCGTTCGAAGAACCATTGTTTGACAAAGCCGGTCGCAGTGAAGGCGGCGAAGGCGCCGCCGGTCCACAGGACAAGCTCGCGCGTACTTTCGACCGTGAACATCTGCCAGACCGCATAGAACATGAATGCGGCGAGCGGGACGGTGACGGCGAAGACCAGCTTCGCCCAGCCGCCGAGTGGTCCCGCCATGGTGTCGCCGAACTGCGCGAACAGCCCGCGATCGTCATCGAGCTCGCGTAGAAAAGCCTCGTCGTCGGCATCGAGCGCCGCGCTCAACCTGTCATCGATCGCTGTCATCTCTCTTCTCCTTCTTCTATAATTCGGTTAGTCCAGTCACCATTAGGGCTGAGCCTGTCGAAGCCCGCTTCTCTATCCGCGAGGCGCCCTTCGACAGGCTCAGCGCTAACGGATGAAATGAAACGGCTCATGCTCCCAAAGCCACCTTCAAACTCTTCCGCGCCGCGAAAATCCGCGACTTGACCGTGCCGAGCGGAGCGCCGGTCGCCGCCGCGATCTCGTCGAGCTTCAATTGCTCGACGAAGAACAGGGTCGCGGCCACCCGCTGCTCCTCGGGCAGCCGGGCGAAGGCCTGGGCTATCGCCGCGCCGTCCTCGCCGCGCGGCTTCGCAGACGGTTCGTTCGCCTCGGTCAGCGCGTCCGAGCGCGACCGGTGCGCGGCGTGGGCGTTGACCCGGTCGGCGCAGCGGCGTCGGAGGATC
>CAYQVL010000369.1:0-2355 GCA_964420825.1 uncultured Sphingomonadaceae bacterium | reverse complement strand
CGATCCCTCCTACGCAGGCCAGATCGTCACCTTCACCTTTCCGCACATCGGCAACGTCGGCGCGAACGAAGACGATGTCGAGGCCGACGACGCTCACGCGCTGGGCTGCGTCGTGCGCGAGGATATCACCCGGCCGAGCAGCTTTCGCAGCACCGAGGGCTTCGACGCCTGGATGAAGGCGCGCGGACGGATCGGCATCGCCGGCATCGACACGCGCGCGCTCACCCGCCGCATCCGCGAAGCGGGCGCGCCCAACGCGGTCATCGCGCACAATGCCGCCGGGCAGTTCGATATCGACGCCTTGCTTGCCAAGGCGAAGGCGTGGCCGGGGCTCAAGGGCATGGACCTCGCCAAGAGCGTCAGCGGACCGCAGAAAAGGCTTTGGGACGGCGGCCCGTGGCGGCTCGGCTTCGGCTACGAGGCGCAGGGCGGCGAGGGCGACCGCCCGCACGTCGTCGCGATCGATTACGGCGCCAAGCGCAACATCTTCCGCAACCTCGTTCGCGCCGGGGCCAGCGTCACAGTGCTGCCCGCGACCGCGAGCCATGCCGAGATCATGGCCGAGAAACCCGACGGCGTGTTCCTCTCGAACGGCCCCGGCGATCCCGCGGCGACGGGCGACTATGCGGTGCCGGTGATCAAGGCGCTGCTCGACGCCGACGTACCGATCTTCGGCATCTGCCTCGGCCACCAGCTGCTCGCGCTCGCCGCGGGCGCCAAGACGGTCAAGATGCACCAGGGCCACCGCGGCGCCAACCACCCCGTTCAGCGCGTCGGCGATCAGCCGCACAGCGGCCTCGTCGAGATCACCTCCATGAACCACGGCTTCGCGGTCGACGGCGATACGCTGCCCGCCAATGTCGTCGAAACGCACCGGAGCCTGTTCGACGGATCGAACTGCGGCATCGCCTTCACCGACAAGCGCGCCTTCGGCGTGCAGTATCACCCCGAAGCCAGCCCCGGCCCGCAGGACAGCTTCTACCTGTTCGAGAAGTTTGTGGGAGGATTGGTGTGAACTTTTTAGAGTTTCAGGAGAGGTTGTTAATCGGCCTTCTGGAAGATGAGGAAAAGCGGGGCGAACATGGATCCGACATGCTTCAAGTCTGCGTGGACAACAATCTCCCACTTAATGAAGACTGGTTGGTAAGATTCATAAATGAAAATAGGATTCGGGGAAGTGGAACTGTAATCGAAGATTATTATGGATTTTCGCTTAACGTGAATGGATTGAGCGCAGCGCAAAAATATCGAACAGATCGCGCACCTAAAACCTTATGGCAAAAAATTAAGTCAATTCCTCGCAGCGATTGGATCGCTACAGGTGCACTTTTGATTTCTCTAATTACTGCGATATTTAAATAATGCCCAAACGTACCGACATCTCCTCGATCCTCGTCATCGGCGCGGGCCCCATCGTGATCGGCCAGGCGTGCGAGTTCGATTATTCGGGCACGCAGGCGATCAAGGCGCTCAAGGAAGAGGGCTATCGCGTCATCCTGGTCAATTCGAACCCCGCGACGATCATGACTGATCCCGAGCTTGCCGACGCGACCTATGTCGAGCCGGTCATGCCCGAGGTGGTCGCCAAGATCATCGAGAAGGAACGCCCCGACGCGATCCTGCCGACGATGGGCGGGCAGACCGCGCTCAACTGCGCGCTGAGCCTCAACAAGATGGGCGTTCTCGCGAAATTCGGCGTGACGATGATCGGCGCCGATGCCGAGGCGATCGATAAGGCCGAGGACCGCGAGAAGTTCAAGGCGGCGATGGACCGCATCGGCCTCGAAAGCCCGCGCAGCGCGATCGCGCACAACATGGACGATGCGCTCGCCGCGCTCGAACATATCGGCCTGCCCGCGATCATGCGGCCGAGTTTCACGATGGGCGGGCAGGGCGGCGGTGTCGCCTATAACCGCGAGGAATTCGAGGAGATCGTCAAATCGGGCCTCGACGCCTCGCCGACCAGCGAAGTGCTGATCGAGGAATCGGTCATTGGCTGGAAAGAGTACGAGATGGAGGTCGTGCGCGACCGCGCCGACAACTGCATCATCATCTGTTCGATCGAGAATATCGACCCGATGGGCGTCCACACGGGCGATTCGATCACCGTCTATCTGGACGGCAAATCGGCGGGGAGTGCGGCCTACACCGGTGAGTTCACGGTGCCGAAGGGGAAGGAGGTCCACGATGTCTACCTGATGGCCCCCTACCTGGAAAGTCGGGACCGCGGCTTTCTGAGGATCGGCGGCCGCTCGACCACCCGATCCGGCACCCTGCGCTTTGACCTCGACGAGCTGGCGATCTACGGGCGAGCTCTGGACGCGGCGGAGATCGCGCGCAACTATCAGACCGGCA
>CAYQVL010000368.1:0-2357 GCA_964420825.1 uncultured Sphingomonadaceae bacterium | reverse complement strand
GACGATCACCCGCCGCGCCGTATACGCGTCGGAGCCGACCGAAGCGCAAGGGCTCGCCGAGGCGCTGTCGCCCGGCGCGGTCGTCCTGCTCCATTCGCCGCGCGCTGCGCGCCATTTCGCGCGCTGGTGCGACGCCGATGGCGCGCGACGCGACGGCATTGCGCTCGTCGCGATCAGCAACGCCGCGCTCGCCGAAGCCGGACCGGGATGGGCCGCGGCGGCCGCGAGCCCGGCGCCGTCCGACGCCGCGATGCTGGCGGCGGCGGCAAATGTCCTAGGCGGCGAGCGCGCGATCCGCTAAAGCGGGCTTCCGCGCCCTTTTCGCGCGCAGGAGTTGACGAAAGACGCTTTGATGGCCCGCGACTATGAACGTATCGAAACCGAAGACACGCCGCGCCGCTCGCTGATCCGCGTCCTCATCATCACCGGCATCGCCTTTCTCGGCGGGCTGATCGCGATGGGCTGGTTCCTTGTCAACTATGGCGGATCGCTCGGCATCCTCGCCGTCGAACAGCGCGAGCCGCCGTCGAACCAAAGCACCGCCGCGGTCGCCGCGCTCGAGCGCCAGCTCGACGCCGCCGAGCCCGGCGCTCCCGGCGCGCCGGTCGGCGAAGCGCCGCTAACCGCCGATATCGAAGCCGATCGCGTGACGCTGGCGCGGCGCGTTGCGCAGCTCGAGCAGCGGATTACCAGACTCGATAACCGCTCGAGCTCGGCGGTCGGCAATGCCGATCGCGCCGAAGGGCTGCTCGTCGCCTTCGCCGCGCGCCGGGCGCTCGATCGCGGCGTCGCGCTCGGCTATATCGAAGGCTTGCTGCGCGAGCGCTTCGGCCGCTCGGCGCCCGAAGCCGTCGCGCGGATCATCGCCGCGTCGCAGCAGCCGGTCACGCTCGATGGCCTGCAATCGCAGCTCAACGCGCTTGAGCCCGCGCTCGCCGGCCGCGCGCCCGACGAAAGCTGGTGGGATACGGCATCGCGCGAACTCTCCGAACTGTTCGTGCTGCGCCAGCAAGGCACGCCGTCGCCGGCGCCGCGCGAGCGGCTGCAACGCGCGCGCAGCAAGCTTTCTGTCGGCCAGGTCGATACCGCGCTCGCGGAAGTCCTGCGCCTGCCCGGGCGCGAAGCGGCGGCGCAGTGGATCACCTCGGCGCGCCGCTACGTCGCCGCGCGCAACGCGCTCGACAGGATCGAGACGATCGCGCTCATCGAACCGCGCATCGCCGAGCGCCAGCGCAACCGCGAGAACGCCCCGGACACCGCCGCCGAAGAGGCGCATGGCGACAGCCGAAATTAGAACGCCAACGCCGGTTGAACCCCGCGCGGCTAAGCCTTCGCTCGTTCAAGCAGCCGCTGCGCCTGGACCAGATGGGGGCGGTCGATCATCTTGCCGTCGAGGCCTATCGTCCCGGCATCGGGATTGTCGGCAAAGGCCTCGACCACCGCCGTGGCATGAGCGATTTCCCCCGCGCTCGGCGTAAACGCCGCGTTGATCACCGGCACCTGCGCCGGGTGGATGGCGAGCATTCCGGTAAAGCCTTCGCGGCGCGAGCGTTCGCAATCGCCGGCAAGGCCCTCGGTATCGCGGAAATCGGGCCAGACGCCGTCGACGGGCTGGACCGAAGCGGCGACCGCGCCGGCAAGGCACAGCGACCGCGCGAGCTTGTAGGTGAAGTCGAGTTCGCCGTCGGGGCCGTATTTGGCCGATGCGCCGAGCGCCGAGGAGAGGTCTTCGGCTCCCCAGGTGAGCGCCTTCAGCCGGCCGCTGACGCCGCGATAACTGCCCGCGCCGAACAGGCTTTGCGGCGTTTCGGTAACCAATGCGATGATCGCGATATCGGCCGCCGCCGCGCCCTGCGCGTGGAGCAATGCGGCAAGCCGCACGACATGTTCGCCCGATTCGGACTTGGGCAGCATGACGCCGTCGGGCCGCGCCGCTGCGATCGCCGCGATGTCGTCCTCGGCGAGGCCGCTGTCGAGCGGGTTTATCCGCACCCAGAGCTGCTGATCGTCGCGTCGCGGACCGCCGAGCGCCTGCGCCGCGATAGCGCGCGCCGCCGTCTTGTTGGCGGGGGCCACCGAATCCTCGAGATCGAGGATCACCGCATCGGCGTCTCCCGCGAGCCCCCTGGCGATCTTCTTTTCGCTGTCGCCGGGGACAAACAGCCAGCTGCGCGGTTCGGTCATGATCTCTCCTTAATGGCGCGCGATCATGACCGATCGCCCCGCTCCGCGCAATTCGCGACGCGGCCCTTGGAGCAAGAATGTATGAGAAAACTGGAGCGGGCGAGGCGATTCGAACGCCCGACCCCAACCTTGGCAAAATGTCTGAGCAGCTTAGCCGTTGCTACGCCAGACAA
>CAYQVL010000367.1:0-2373 GCA_964420825.1 uncultured Sphingomonadaceae bacterium | reverse complement strand
TCGGCGGACAGCTCGATCCCGCGCGGGGTGGTGACGACCGACAGCGTCCCGCCGACCTCGGCATTGAGATGCGCGAGCACGTCCTTCGGCAGGACGATCCCGGCGGAGTTGCCGATGCGGGTGATCTTGAGCGGCTTGTTCATACGGGTGTTATAACGGAGCGGGCCACCGCGCGCAAGTTCCCGATTTAGGTATGCTGCCCCCGGAATTCCCGAAGAGGCTCGAGAATCTGAAGAACGTAGCGGCGCGCGCCCTCCCCCGCTCAGTGCGCGTGCTCGGGCGGGGCGAACAGGATCAGCTCGACCCGCTCCTCGCCGGCGACATAGGCATCGTGCCCCGGCGGGATGTCGAAGAAGTCGCCCGGCGCGATGCGCGTTTCGGCGCCGCTCTCGACCATCCGCACCACCAGCTCGCCCGAGAGGCTGTAGCCGGTGTGGTGCATCGGGCAGGTCGGCGGATTGCCGAGCAGCGGCTTCTCGTCCTTCTCCCAGGTCCAGCCGGGCTCGAACACGGCGAGCATGCCGCTCGCCCCGCCCTTCATCTCGACGATGCGGATGCCGCCGGCGTTCTTCATGTCGAGATGCTGATCGGGCGCGTCGAAGCGGCGGGTTTCGATGGTTCCTGTCATGCTGTGCCTCCTTGGGGCTGCGAGGGGCGAGGGTCTCACGGCTGGGGGCGGAGGGCAAGGGGGGCCGCTGACGTCAAGACGATATGTAACATTTTCCATATCTAATCGAATGGAGGACTGCCATGATGCCGGTTGTGAGAGTGAGTGATGCTACCTTTGCCGATCTCAGCGCTTTGAGGACATGGTTCGGCACGAAGACGTCTGGCGATACGATCGACCGCGTTGTGCGGAACGCGATGGAACGGCTCGGCATGGAGCGCGATGGCGTTAAAAAGGAAGCGCTGCGTCGGGCGCGGGTTGCGTATATCGAGGTGAAATCGGGCGACCGTTCGGCCGATCTCAACTGGCAGATCGCGAAGCTGGCGGAGAGTGTGGAGGGGAAGCTGGTCGCGGGGGACTCGGCGGGCCAATTAGTGCACTGTCACCGTAATTGCGCACGCCGAAAAATCTTGCTCGCTGCTAGGTCTAGCGAAGAGTGACCAAGGGAACGGTGGGATGAGTGCAAGGGGACAACATATGAAATATCTGTTTGTCGGGGCCGGCCTTGCGCTGGCGATCGCTGGTTGCAGTGAGAGCGCGCAATCAGTGGAGGGGGAGCCAAACGCCGCGAAAGCCGCCGAAGAAGTCGCACCCACGACGGAGAAAGCCGAAGCGGCGGCAGATGTGCTGATAGCAGATAACGGTCGGGTAATCCTTTCAGGCCCGGTGTCGAGTTTAGCATTGGATGTCGACCCGGTGATGGTGGTGATGGCCCCTGATGGTGCTGATCGCGAAGCCTTCCTCGAACTTACCCCCGAGGCGGCGGATACGCTCTCCCGGACCTTCGAGGGCGTGGGCAGTTCAGTCGCCTTCGATTGCAAGCCGCAGGGCCTCTTCGACACCGAAGAGGGCACTTACGACACGTTCAATGACTGCCAACTGGCATCAGAGGGTGCAGGATTACGGTGACAGTGCACTAATTAAGCCGCCTCCCCGTCCGGCTCGAAACTCACCCGCAGCTTCGTCCCCGTCGCCGCCGCCAGCTTGGCGAGCGTCGTCGTCGAGGGGCGGGAGCGGCCGCTTTCGAGGCGGGCGATGGCGCTCTGGCTGGTGCCCATGCGCTCGGCGAGTTCCTCCTGGGTCAAGCCCGCATGGGCGCGCGCGCCGATCACCGCGCCGGCCAGCGCGAACTCCTCCTCGAGCGCGTCGTACTCGCGAACGAATTCGGGGTCCTTGAACCATTCCTTCGCAACCTCGCGAACCGGGATGAACCGCTTGCTCATTCAACCTCCTTCGCCCGCGCCCTTGCGAGCTTCAATTCGCGGGTCGGGGTCTTCTTGACGAAGGTTCGCAGCACCACCACCCGCTTCCCCGTCGCCGCCACATAGACGGACCGGGCGATTCCATCGCGTCCCTTGAGCCGCATCTCCCACAGCTTGCCTTCGAGATGCTTCACATAGGGTTCGCGCATCCGTTCAAGGCCCTCGGCCTCGATCAGCTCGACGATTCGCAGAAAGCTGGCGCGAAGGCTCTCGGGCAGCGCTTCCACCTCGCCCCGCGCGACATCGTTCAGGAACCCGACGGTCCACTCAGACATATATCATTTCTGGTATAATTGCAAGCATCCGCTCAATCGGCGGTCGAAACATACAAATCGCCGCCCCTGCGGTATTTCTCGGCCATCTCCGCCATTCCCGCTTCGGCGTTCTCCCTTCGTGTCTCCGCGTCTTCGCGTGAGACCCCTCCACCAGCCTGCGCATGGTCCC
>CAYQVL010000366.1:0-2373 GCA_964420825.1 uncultured Sphingomonadaceae bacterium | reverse complement strand
ACGCTGGTCGGCGGCGATCTGCGCGCCGCCGCAGCGGCGATTCGTGTAGGCCGGGGCACCATGCGCAACATCCGGCAGAACCTGGTGTTCGCCTTCGGCTACAACATGCTGGGCGTGCCGCTCGCGGCGGGCGTCCTCTTCCCCTTCTTCGGGCTGCTCTTGCCGCCGATGTTCGCCGCCGCCGCGATGAGCCTGAGCTCCGCGTCGGTGATCGGAAACGCGCTCCGCCTGCGTTCGCTCTAGCCAGCTTCTGGAGGCGAAGGTCTCTCAGGGAGAACAAGCCCGGAAGTAACGCACTCCTTGTGCCCTGACGTCGGAAGCTGGCTAGGAGACTGGTGTGAAACGGCGCCTGCCGATCCGTGGTGCGAGTGGGTCGGCCAATGTGTCCGATTCACGTCCGGCTATAGACATAGCTGGCACGAATGGGACGACGTTCGACGGCGTGCTCCCGCCGCGCAGCGGCGCGCGCCGTTTTGCACCAGTCTCCTAGGAATCTGGTGTGAAATGGGTGCATCTGAGGGCGAGCACCAGATTCCTAAGTAGGGATCGACTTGTGGGGTGAGATTTGATCTGCTGGGTGGATGTCCGTAGGAGAAACCCCGAGGCAGAAGAGTCTGCTGAGTTCAAGCACCGAGTACTGCGACGGCCGATTGGGCAAGGGGTCGCTGTATGCGCTGCTGAATCGAGAAGGAGCGCGTCTCTTTCCGGACGAGAGCTTTGCGGACCTGTTCTCGGGTCTGGGGCGTTGCTCGGTGCCGCCGCGGGTGGTGGCGACGGTGATGGTGCTGCAACGGGCGGAAGGGCTGAGCGACCGGGAAGCGGTGGACCGCTTCTCGTTCGACTTGCGGTGGAAGCACGCGGCGGGCGGGCTTGACTACGACTATCCGGGTTTCGCGCACACGGTGTTGGTGTCGATGCGGGCGAGGCTGCGGGAGTCGGAGCGTCCGAACCGGATATTCGAGGCGACGTTGGACATGTGCAAGGCGGCAGGTCTTGTCGGTCGACGCCGCATCATGGACTCGACGGCGCTGTACGATGCGGTGGCGACGCAAGACACGGTGACGCTGATTCGGATGGCGATACGCGGGCTTCTTCGCGAAGCCGGATCGGAGCTTTCCGAAGCGCTGCGCGAGGTGCTTGAGCGAGACGATGACTACATGGCCGCCGGCAAGCCGGTGTGCGATTGGGACGATGGCGAAGCGCGTCTCGCGTTGGTGGATGCGCTGTCGAGGGATGCCTACGCCGCGATCCAATGCGTCGAAGGGGGCGAGCACTCGAAGAAGGTCAATGAGGCGATGGCGCTGCTCGCGACCGTCGTGGGGCAAGACATCGAGGGAAGTTCCGAAGACGGTTATACGGTGATTCGAGGGGTCGCGAAGGACCGGGTGATATCGACCGTCGACCCCGACGCGCGGCACGGTCACAAGACGAAGTCCCGCGGTTTCGATGGCTACAAGGGGCATATTTCCATCGACGCGGATTCGGAGATCATCGTCGCGACCGATGTCAGCGCGGGGAATGCGGGCGATGGCGAGGCGGCCACGGTGCTTCTCCAAGAAGCGATGGACCAAGCCGATTTGGCGAGCGCAGCCGAGCCGGTCGAGGTGTACGGCGATGCGTCGTACGGCACCGCGGAGATTGTAGAGACTCTTGAGTCGGCGGGCATCGAAGCGCACGTCAAGGTTCAAGAAGCATCCAACAAGGGCGGTCTTTTCGCGAAGACAGACTTCGACATCAACCTCGAAGACAACACCGTGCGCTGCCCCGCCGGTCACCTTGTCGTCATTCGGGAGTTTGCGAACGGGCCGGGAGGACTGGCGGAGTTCAAGAGCTTCTGCGGAAGCTGCCCTCTTAGAAGCCAATGCACCCAATCAAAGAAGGGTCGCGCGATTCGTATTCACCCCAAGGAAGCGACCCTCCACCGGAGTCGCGTGCGTCAACGTGCTCCGGAGTGGAAACAGAACTATCGAGCCGTGCGCCCCAAGGTCGAGCGGAAGTTCGCTCACATGATGCGGCGTCGCCATGGAGGGAGGCGAGCGCGCGTTCGCGGCCGAACGCGTGTCGCTCAGGATTTCTCCTTACTCAGCGCGGCCACCAATCTCAAACGCTACGCCATGCTCCTTGCCTGAGCCGAAACCGGGCGGTGGAGCCTGCACCCCACTCACGGGCGCGAGGCACGACCTTCCATCACCACAGCTCTCCTCCACCACCACACTCGGATCCGTATCCTTCACCACACCTTGCACCAGGCCCTCCTGCGCAGCAGGAGCTAGGAATCTGGTGGCTCGCGCTCACACGGATACATTTCACACCAGATTCCTAGGCCTTGATCAAGCGCATGGGAAGCCCACCAGCGGTGGTTCGTCGCGGTCG
>CAYQVL010000365.1:0-2408 GCA_964420825.1 uncultured Sphingomonadaceae bacterium | reverse complement strand
GGGAATATGAAGATCGCTTCGCCAATCCCTTCGTCGCGGCATCGAAGGGCTTCATCGACGAAGTCATCATGCCGCATTCGACACGGCGGCGGGTGGCGTTGGGGCTAAGGAAGCTGCGGAACAAGGCGCTCGAGAATCCTTGGAAGAAGCATGACAATATTCCGTTGTGACTAGATGTTAACAGCTATCCTCACGTTGGCGGGCGTAATTGTGGGCGCTGTTTTGTCGCCTTGGGTGGCTTATAAATTTGCTCGACAACGCGAGGCCTATGTCTGCAAACGCGAGGCCTATTTGACATTTATGTCGGCGGTTGCGGCGATATCTAACGCGGACCAGTCCGACGAAACGAATTTGCGGACTGCGGAAGTCGCCCTTCGCACAGCAAATCTGGCCGTATGTCTGCATGGTTCCCAGAGCGTGGTGGAAAAGCTGAGTGAATTGATGAAATATGAGAATTTGAGACAAACAGGTGCGAGAGTGGCGTTTACAAATCTAGTCACAACGATGCGCCGCGATTTGGCTGCTAAGGACTTTCCTGACGATGCACACACAATCGGGAACATAGTCTTTTTGGAACATACGTTATGAAACTCGGCCCCCTCAACCATGACGGCGTGGCGACGCCGTCGATCCAAGACAGCATCGCCTTCTGGCGCGATGTCATGGGCGCGACGAAAATCCACGAGCCGTTCGAGATGCCCGCGCAGGGCGTGAAGGTGTGTTTCGTCGATACGCCCAACAGCCAGATCGAGCTGATCGAGCCGCTCGGCGACGATTCGCCGATCCACGGTTTCCTCAAGGCAAATCCGCTCGGCGGCCAGCATCATCTGTGCTTCGAGGCGCCCGATATCCACGCCGCCAAGGCCGAGTTCGAGGCGATGGGCAAGCGCGTCCTCGGCGAGCCGCGAATCGGCGCGCACGGCACGCCGGTCTTCTTCGTCCATCCCAAGGATATGGGCGGCGTGCTGACCGAGATCATGGAAACGCCGCGCTAACCCTCGCCCCCTTGCGGGAGAGGGGCAGACGGCGCGTAGCGTCGTCAGGGTGAGGGCGCAGAGCGAGCGGAGCGAGCGTAGGGGCGGCTATGGGCGTTCGTGTGTTGCCGACACACCCGCACCGACTTCGACTAACTCGCTGCGCTCGTAAGTCTGCGCAGTCCTCTCCCGCGAGCGGGAGAGGAGATGCATCGGCTTTGCCCCTTGAAACCCGGCCGTCCCTCCGACACAGTTGACGCAAACGTCAACCGACTCGCAGGAGACGCCCCATGGCCGAATTCGACACGATCAAACTCGCCGTCGCCGACACCGTTGCGACGATCACGCTCAACCGGCCGGAGCGGCTCAACGCCGCGCCGGTCGAAATGGCCGACGATATCGTCGCCGCGCTCGACGAGGCGCTGGCGCAGGGCGCGCGGGCGATTGTTATGACCGGCGAGGGGCGGGCCTTCTGTTCGGGCGCCGATCTTGCCGGCGGACGCGACCGTTCGGCGGGGTTCGGCGGCGATGCGGCCAAGGCCGCGCTCGACGGGCATTACAACCCGATGATGAAAAAGCTCGCCGCCCTGCCGGTGCCGCTCGTCACCGCGGTCAACGGGCCGGCGGCGGGCGTCGGCTGTTCGATGGCGCTCGCCGGCGATTTCGTTATCGCGGGCCGCTCGGCCTATTTCCTCCAGGCGTTCGTCAATATCGGCCTTGTTCCCGATGGCGGCGCAAGCTGGATGCTGCCGCGGCTAATCGGCAAGGCGCGCGCCTTCGAGATGATGATGCTCGGCGAGAAAATCCCCGCCGACAAGGCCGCCGATTGGGGTCTGATCTACAAGGTTGTCGAAGACGATGCGCTGATCGGCGAGGCGACGGCGCTCGCCACGCGGCTCGCCCAAGGCCCGACGCTGGCGCTCGGGCTGATGCGGCGGACGGCGAGCGAGAATCTCGGTCGCAATTACCAGGATGCGCTCGACGCCGAAGCCGACGCCCAGCGCGAGGCCGGCAATAGCGACGACGCCAAGATCGGAGCGATGGCGTTTCTGAAGAAGGAAAAGCCAGAGTTTACGGGGCAATAGAGAACAAAAACCGTTAGGGCTGAGCCTGTCGAAGCCCGCTTCGCAACCGAGAAACGCCCTTCGACAAGCTCAGGGCTAACGGTTATTAGGCTCGAATGACCGACAAACCGACGAAAGATGATTGGCGGGAACGCGCCGCCAGGGAAGTAAAGGGCCGCGATCTCACCTGGGAAACGCTCGAGGGTATCGCCGTCCAGCCCGTCTACGACGCCAGCGATACTCTCGATCCCGGCCTTCCCGGCTTCGAACCCTTCACGCGCGGGCCCTATGCGTCGATGTACACCGGCCGCCCGTGGACAATCCGCCAATATGCGGGCTTTTCGACGGCGGAAGAATCGAACGCTTTCTA
>CAYQVL010000364.1:0-2408 GCA_964420825.1 uncultured Sphingomonadaceae bacterium | reverse complement strand
TACGGTCAGCAGATTGTTGAAATCATGGGCGATGCCGCCGGTCAATTCACCGAGCGCGCGCATATTGTCCTTCTGCCGCGTCGCATCGAACACCAGCCCGGAATAGCCGACATGGTCGCCCTTGAAATCATAGCGCGCAAGAAGAATAAAATGCATCCATGAGCGCGCGCCGTCCTTGCGCGGCCGCCAACCCCGGCCGTCGCAGCGGCCGTGTTTGGCGGCTGTCTGCAAATCTCGCCAATATTGGCCGCCTTCGACCTGCGGCTGCGGATAGAATTCCTCGAGACAATGCCCGACGATTTCGCTCTGATCGACGCGCTGATAGTTTTTCGACAGCGGCTCCCACTTGGTGCAGATGCCTTCAAGATCGAGTTCGAATGCCGCAAAATCGCTGACCTCGCTGAGTAATTCAGCGATTTTGGGTTCGTCTATGAGACGCTTCACTACCCGCCGCTCCAAAGTCATGAATTTCACGTAGCGCGAATTGGTTACCAGCTTCTTAACGGGCGGCGGCTTGCGGCCGACGGGCGATGCCATATATCCTGCGGCATGAGCGAAAACAGCAGCAGCGCCGTCTGGCACGGCACCACCATCCTGGCAGTCCGCGACACGAACAAGGTCGTCATCGCCGGCGACGGCCAGGTTTCGATGGGCCAGACGATCATGAAACCCAACGCCAAAAAGGTTCGCCGCTTGGGCGAAGGCAATGTCATCGGCGGTTTCGCCGGCGCTACCGCCGATGCCTTCACGCTGTTCGAGCGGCTTGAAGCCAAACTCGAACGCCATACCGGCCAGCTGATGCGTGCGGCAGTCGAGCTCGCCAAGGACTGGCGAACCGACAAATATCTGCGCAACCTCGAGGCGATGATGATCGTCGCCGACAAGGATGTGACGCTGATACTCACGGGCAATGGCGATGTCCTTGAGCCTGCCGATGGGCTGGCTGCGATCGGATCGGGCGGCAATTATGCACTCGCTGCGGCGCGCGCGCTGCTTGACTATGAAAAGGACGCCGAGAAGATCGCGCGCAAGGCGATGGGAATCGCCGCCGATGTCTGCGTTTATACCAACGACCAGCTGACCATCGAGACGCTCGACACGGCTGGCTGACCCGCTATGCAAGCGCGGTGAGCGCGCTCCTTTCCCGCCGCGAGTTCGTCGCCGGATCGACGGCGCTTGCCCTTTCGGGCTGTGCGGCGACGGCGACGCGCCCCCGCCCGGCTTCGGCCAGCGCTGCATGCCTGCCGCCGGTCAATGTAGCGCCCGAACGCGTCATCCGCAGCGTCGCCGGGCTGCGCCCCTATCGGCCTTCGGGCTATCGGGTCAGCGCCGAACAGCTCGGGAACCGGCGCGTCGTCCACAACTACGGCCATGGCGGCGGTGGGATCGCCCTGAGCTGGGGCAGCTCGCGCGAGGCGATCGCGCTGGGTCTGCCCGGCCATTCGGGGCCAGTGGCGGTGATCGGTGCCGGCGCGCTGGGGTTGACGACAGCGCGTCTGCTCCAGGAGGCAGGCTACACGGTCAATATCTACGCCAAGGCGCTACCGCCTAATACGACGTCGAACATCGCGGGCGGGCAAATACTGCCCTCGAGCCATTATGAAGCGGGTAAGGTGACCGGCGAATGGTTGGCGAAGGAGCGCCTCGCCGCCGATTTCACCCGCCGGCGGATGCAAATCATGGTCGGCGATGATTATGGCGTTCGCTGGCTGCCGACCTATGACGAGACTGGCAGATCCCGTTCGCGCCCGGCCAATCCCGCTTTCCCCGACCGCCATCCGCTGGCGCGCGACCATCACCCGTTCCCCGCCGATCATATCGATCGCTACATGACGATGTATGTCGAGACCGGGCGCTTCCTCGCATCTCTCATGCGCGACGTGCGGATTGCCGGGGGCAGCATCGCTGTCCGCGATTTCTCCACGCCGGCAGAGCTGACGAGCCTGCCCGAGCAGCTGATCTTCAATTGCACTGGGCTCGGCGCGCGCGCACTCTTCGGCGATAGCGGGCTTGAACCGGTGCGCGGCCAGCTCGCGATTCTGATCCCGCAGCCCGAAGTCAATTACGCCCTCACCGCATCGCACGGCTATATGTTTCCCCGCCCCGACGGCATCGTTCTCGGCGGCACTTTCGAACATGGCGAATGGCTCGCCGAACCGCAGCCCGACGATATCGCCGGCATCGTGAGACGTCATCGCGACTATTTCGCTCGCTGGCGATGCGCTTGACGCGGAGTGCTACGCCCCCAATCTCTAGGGCTCGCTCATCGCAACGAAAATTGGACAATCATGAACGACGCCCTCACCCCCAAAGCCATCGTCGCCGCGCTCGACCAGCATATCATCGGCCAGCGCGACGCCAAGCGCGCGGTCGCCGTCGCGATGCGCAATCGCTGGCGGAGGCAACGG
>CAYQVL010000363.1:0-2416 GCA_964420825.1 uncultured Sphingomonadaceae bacterium | reverse complement strand
GAACAGCGCCGCCGCGAGCGCCGCCGCCGTTACGTATAATTCTGGCCGCAGGATGATCGACGGTTCGCCGGCGAGCACGTCGCGGATGATGCCGCCGAGGCAGGCGGTGAAGATGCCCATCAGGATCGCCGCGATCGGCGGCGCGCCGAAGCTCAGCGCCTTCGCCGCACCGAACACCGCATAGGCGGCGAGCCCGACGGCATCGAACCAGTCGAGCGCCTTGCCGCGCCACCACCGCGCCGGCGTGATCCAGATGACGAGCGCGACGCCGAGCGCGGCGAGCAGATAGCGGCTGTCCTCGATCCAGAACACCGGCGCGCCTATCAGCAGATCGCGCACCGTCCCCCCGCCGACGCCCGTCGCGAGCGCGAAAAAGGCGAAGGTTATCAAAGTCTGGCCAAGCCGCGCAGCAACGAGCGCCCCGGTCGCCGCGAACACCGCGATGCCGATCATGTCGAGCGCGCTGAGCACGGGTCCGATGGGGATGTCGGTTGGGGTCATTGGCAATCCATAGCGCTTATGCCCGCTGTCCGTCATGCTGAACTTAGACGGCATTCATCGAATTGCGACAGGGCCTCGCCATTGCGACCCCCTGAAAAAGCGACTCTACCGCTTCGCCCGCTGCCTGCGGTTTTTCCTGATATAACGCCACGGTAGGATGATCGCGCCCAAGAGCACCATCAGCAGCGAGAGGATCGCCGCGACGATGAGGATCGGGTGACTGGTGTCCTCGCGGCCGCCGAGGTCCATGATGTGGAGTCCCCACATCAGGTCGAAGGCGCGCCACAGGCCCGTTCGCAGCGCGAGCACGTCGCCGGTTTCGGCGTCGACATAGACATGAGTGCCGCTGCCGAAGGTCGCGCGCCATGCGGGGCGGTCGTGGCGCAGTTCGAGCGGGTTGGCGTCGGCGGCAATGCGCGTCACGCCGCCGAACGCGCCGTCGCCCGTATAGGCGGCGCGGGCGATCCTCGCGGCCTCGTCGCCGGAGAGTTGCGGCGCGAGATAGGCGCCGGTTTCGACCGAGGCGCGGCGGCCGCCGCCATCGGCGTAGCGGATCAGCCAGATCGGGCCGCCGGGGCGCTGTTCGAGCGTGACCTTTTCGACCGCGCGGACGGCGCTGTCGATGCGCGGGACGACGGGCTCGACGCCGCCGAGGCTCACGGCGGGGATTTCGGCGCGCAGATGCATGCCGCGGATATTCTCGATCGGCTGGGCGACCATGAACAGCCCCGAGACCATCCACAGCAGGATCGGCACGCCGGCGAGCCAGCCGAGCCAGATATGCCAGCGCATGAGCTGGAGGCGGAGGGGGGTAGCCATGACATTCTCCCGCAGTCCGAAATCAGATGTGGATCGGTTCGCCGACCACCGCCATCGCCGCTTCCTTGATCGCCTCGCTATGCGTCGGGTGCGCGTGGCAAGTGTAGGCGATATCCTCGCTCGTCGCGCCGAACTCCATCGCTTGCGCCGCTTGCGCGATCATCGTGCCGGCGAGCGAGGCGATGATATGGACGCCGAGCACGCGGTCGGTCTCGGCATCGGCAATCACCTTGACGAAGCCGTCGGTGTCGCGGTTGGTCTTGGCGCGGCTGTTGGCCATCATCGGGAATTTGCCGGTTTTGACCGTATGGCCCTTGTCCTTGGCCTCTTCCTCGGTGAGCCCGACACCGGCGATTTCGGGCATCGTATAGACGACCGACGGGATGACATCGTGATTGACGATGCCGGTTTGGCCGGCGATATTTTCGGCGCAGGCAATGCCTTCATCCTCGGCCTTGTGCGCGAGCATCAGCCCGGGAACGACATCGCCGATCGCCCAGACGCCATCGATCTTGGTGCGAAACTGGCCATCGATCTCGATCTGCCCGCGCTCATTGGTTTCGAGCCCGATCTTGTCAAGTCCAAGCTTGTCGGTATTGGGCCGCCGCCCGATCGACACGAGCACGCAATCGGCTTCGATGGTTTCAGCCTCACCGCCCTTGGCGGGTTCGATCGTCAGCGTCGCGGTCTTGCCCTTGACGCTCGCCTCGGTGACCTTGGTGCCGGTGCGAATGTCGAGGCCCTGCTTCTTGAACAGTTTCGTCGCCTCCTTGCGGACGTCGCCGTCCATACCGGGGAGTATCTGATCGAGAAATTCGATGACGATGACGTCGGCGCCGAGCCGCCGCCAGACCGATCCAAGCTCGAGCCCGATTACGCCGCCGCCGATCACGACCATCTTCTTCGGCACCGATTTGAGTGCCAGCCCACCCGTCGAATCGACGATCACGCCCTTGACATTGTCGATCTCGACGCCGGGCAGCGGGGTGACCGAGGAGCCGGTGGCGATGACGATGTCCTTCGCGGTAACCGTTTCGTCGCCGATCTTGACGGTATGGGCATCCTCGAAGCGTGCATGGCCCTTGAGCCAGGTGAC
>CAYQVL010000362.1:0-2427 GCA_964420825.1 uncultured Sphingomonadaceae bacterium | reverse complement strand
TATCTCGGCGCCACCGTCCAGGTCATTCCGCACGTAACCGACGCTATCAAGGAGTTCGCCAAGGCTGACCTCGGCGATCTCGATTTCGTGCTGTGCGAAATCGGCGGCACTGTCGGCGACATCGAAAGCCTGCCGTTCATGGAAGCGATTCGCCAGCTGCGCAACGAACTCGGCCGCGGCCAGTCGGTCTCGATCCATACCACGCTGGTGCCCTATATTGCCGCGGCGGGCGAACTGAAGACCAAGCCGACGCAGCACAGCGTTCGCGAGCTCACCTCGCTCGGCATCCAGCCCGATGTCCTCGTTTGCCGCTGCGAGCATCCACTACCCGAAGCCGAACGTGCGAAGATAGCGCAATTCTGCAATGTCAGGCGGAACGCGGTGATCCCGGCGCTCGACGCCCCGAGCATTTATGCCGTCCCGCTGACCTATCACGATGCCGGGCTCGACGACGAAGTGCTCCGCGCCTTCGGTATCGAGGATGCGCCGCCGCCCGATCTCGAACGTTGGGAGGACATAAACGACCGGCTCGAAAATCCCGAGGGCGAAGTGACGATCGGTGTCGTCGGCAAATATGTCGGGCTGCAGGATGCCTATAAATCGCTAAGCGAGGCGCTCGTGCATGGCGGCATCGCCAATAAGGTGAAGGTCAATATCCGCTGGATCGATGCCGAACTGTTCGAGGAGGAAGACAGCGACATAGCCGCCCAGCTTGAGCCGCTTCACGCCATCCTTGTTCCCGGAGCCTTCGGCGAGCGCGGCGCGGCGGGTAAGATTTCCGCGGTTCGCTTCGCGCGCGAGCGCAATGTGCCCTATTTCGGCATCTGTTTCGGCATGCAGATGGCGTGCATCGAAGGCATGCGCAATCTTGCCGGCGTCGAGAATGCATCATCGACCGAATTTGCCGAAACCGACGAACCCGTCGTCGGCCTGATCACCGAATGGATGTCGGAAGAGGGGCTGCAGAAGCGCGAAGCCGATGGCGACCTCGGCGGCACGATGCGGCTCGGCGCCTATGATGCAAAGCTTGCCGGCAATAGCCGTATTGCGGCGATCTACGGCAGTCAGACGATCAGCGAACGCCACCGGCATCGCTATGAGGTCAACACCGCCTATATCGATCGACTCGAAAAGGACGGGCTTATCTTCTCGGGCATGTCGCCCGACGGCAAGCTGCCCGAGATCGTCGAACGCCCCGATCACGACTGGTTCGTGGGCGTCCAATATCATCCCGAGCTCAAATCGCGGCCGTTCGACCCTCACCCGTTATTTGCCAGCTTCGTCGAAGCGGCGGTAAGACAGTCGCGGCTCGTCTGATCGGCGAGCGCGGGGCAGGAGGCAACAATGGCGGTTGAGCGGATGAGAGCACCGGATCTGTTCGCCTTGTTGCCTAAAAATTCGTTGCTTGCAGCCTGTTCGCAAGACGAACTCGAGGCTCTCCTAGATCATACCCGCGTTGAATTCGCCGCCAGGCGCGAGGTTCTCATGCGCCAGGGCGATCGCGGCGATTCGGCGGTGATCGTCGTCACCGGAACCGCACGCGTCGACATGGTTTCGGCCAATGGCCGCGAAATCGTCCTCGATTATCTTGGCCCCGGTACGGTTCTGGGCGAGATCGCGCTACTCGATGGCGGCGAGCGCACGGCAACGGTAACGATGGTCGATGACGGCAGCATCATGCGTCTCACGCGCGCCGATTGCGAGGAGATCATCACCGCCAATCCGGCGCTGGCGCTGCGCATGCTCCAGGAGATGGCGCGGCGGCTCCGGCAGATGAACGCCACAGTCGAAAGCGACCGCGCGTTCTCGTCGGGTCCGCGGCTTGCGCGCTATCTCCAGCGGCTGACCGACGCCGAGGCCGCGAACCAGAAGCTCAAGATCAATGTCAGTCAGAGCGAGCTCGGCCATTTCGTCGGCATCAGCCGCGAAAATATCAACCGCCAGCTCTCGGCCTGGGCCGAGGCGGGATTGATCGAGCTCGATCACGGCAAGATCCGCATCCTCGATTGCGAGGCGCTCTGGGAAATCGCCGCGATGGGCGATTGAGCTGTCGGTCAATCGCTAAATGCGGGAATCCAGGCCCGCATTCTCGACCAAAAGGAGCCTGTCATGGCCACGAGTACCGATTTTCTCATCGACAAATCCGATCTCGTCAAGACACGTCTCGCCGAGACCGAGATCGCGCCGCTCGAAGACGGGCAGGTGCTCCTCGCGATCGAGAAATTCGCGCTGACCGCCAACAACATCACCTATGCGCTGGTCGGCGAGCAAATGGCCTATTGGAACTTCTTCCCCGCCGAGGAAGGCTGGGGCAGAGTGCCCGTCTGGGGCTATGCGTACGTGATCGAATCGCACCACCCCGATATCGAAGCCGGCGAGCGGCTCTATGGCTACCTTCCGGTCTCCTCGCACCTCGTCGTCGAGACC
>CAYQVL010000361.1:0-2433 GCA_964420825.1 uncultured Sphingomonadaceae bacterium | reverse complement strand
CGCCGACTTCGCTGGCGAGCGCGATGGTGCCGCCATGGGCCTCGACGAATTGTCTTGTCAGCGGCAAGCCGAGGCCGAGCGCGCGGCCGCCCTCACCGCCCTCGGCGCGGTGGAAACGATCGAAAACCTTGTGCTGATCGGCGGGCGATATGCCCGCGCCATTATCCGAAATCGTGATCCGCGCTTTCCTGGCGTCGCCCTCGGCATGGAGCAGCACGCGGCCGCCCTCGGGGGTGTAGCGGATGGCGTTGCGGAGCAGGTGATCGAGCGCCTGGCGCAACCGTTGCGGATCGCCGACAACGCCGCCGACCGACCAGTCGATCTCGGCGACAAGCTCATGGCCGCGTCGATGGGCGGCTTCGCGCGCCGCACTGACCGCCTCGTCGCAGAGGATCTGGAGATCGATCTCTTCAGTGGCAAGCGCGAGGCCTCCCGCGTCGCTTTGGGTGAGATCGAGCACCTCGTCGATCTGGACGCGCAATTTGGCAACCGATTCGAGAATCGCGCCGACATAATCGCGGGCCTGTTCGGGAAGCTCGCCGGCATAGCCGCCGTCGAGCATTTCGGCGAAGCCGGCGATCGAGGTCAGCGGGGTGCGCAGTTCATAGCTCATGTTCGAGACGAAATCGGTCTTGAGCCGGTCGGCGGCCTCTAGCGCCTCGGTGCGATCGCGCAATGCGGTTTCGATGCGGCGGCTATCCGAAATATCGAGTAGGGTAAACAGCGCATTGCCGTCGGGCAATGGCACTGCGGCAAATTCGAAATGGCGGCCGTCGCGCAGCGCAAAGCGACCGCCGCGCTGCTTGCGCTCGGTGGTCGCGACGCGAACGACCTCACGGATGGTTTCGGCGTCGGCCGAATTCTCGAAGCGTTTGGCGATGAACCCGGTGAGCGCATCGATGCGTGGGTGGCCCGCCAGCGCTTTCTCCTCAAATTCCCAGACCTCGCGAAAGCGCGTATTCCAAAGTTGAAGCCGGCCATCGGCGGCAAATACGGCAATTGCCTCGAAGAGATTGTCGAAGGTCGCGGTGCGAACGCGGAGCAAGGTGTCGCGCGCGCTGGCCAGCTGAATCTGTTCGGTGCGATCCTCGAAAATCAGGAGCAACCCGCCATCGGGCAGCGGCTGTGCGACAACACGGAGGTGCGTGCCGCCAGGGAGCAGCCAGTTTTCCTCAAGCGTTTCGTCGCCCGAGTGAAACCAGTCGCGGCGCTCGGCCTTCCATTCGGGAAAATCCCGGCTCTCGGGAAGCCGCCCGGCTTCGCGCATGCGCTCGAGCACGCGATCGAATTCGGGGCGATCGGAGAGCCATTCGGCCTTCATCGCGAAGATTCGCTGAAACGGCTGGTTGGAGAAGACGAGGCTCCGGTCGGCGCCGAATTGCGCGACGCCGGCGGAGAGCAGATCGAGCATGTCGCGCTGGGCGCGCGCGAATCGCCCGAGCTCAGCGCGCGCCTGTTCGAGATCCTCGATGTCGAGCGCATAGCCTGCGACCCCTGCCTCGCCGAGCGGGACATCGACGATGCGGACGCTGCGCCGTTCACCGCCGATGGTGGCCGGAACAATGCGGCTGTGTGCTTCCCGCTTCTCAATGACGCTCGCCGCAATCGCGGCGGCGCTGGCGGAGCCGGCGAGATCGACGAGTTCGAGCCCACGCGCAACTGCGTCGGCGGCGTTTTCGGCCTCGACGGCGGCGACATAGGCCTGGTTGACGAGCGTCAGCCGCAGATCGGGACCGCGATGCCACATCGGAAAAGGCGCCGCCTCGATCAGCGCCGAGAGCGCCGTAAGCGCCTCGCCAACGCGCTCGGCGCGCGATGACAGCGCAGCGATTTCACTGCGTGTCTCGCTGGCGTCGTAGAGCCAGACGATCGCTGCGCCTTCGCCCGCGAGTTCGGATGAGGCAGCCGAACCGCGCGCATAGATGATCCGGTTCGAACCGGCGATGCGCAGTTCCTGGCCGAAGGGCCGCGCGGTACGGCGGACGGCTCGAACGGCGTCGGCGAGCGCGGCGTAACGATCTTTGGGCATGATGGACTGGAGATCGTCGAGACACGCGGGCGGGCGTTCAAGTCCGAGCCAATCGGCGAGCTTGGGGCCGGCCTGGACGCGATCCTTGGCATCGACGATCATGAACGCCATCGGCGCGGCTTCGAGCAGCATGCCGCCGCGCCGCGCCGCTTCGGCCGCGCGTTCGCTGCGGCTCTTGTGCGCCAGCGCACCGGCCGTCGCCCAGATCGCGACAAACAGCCAGGCCGCCAGCACCATGCCGGTAATCACGGCGGCCGTAGCCGATATGCCGATCATGATTGGTGAGCGCCCCGCTGCATGGTCGCGCTTCTAGCCGGGTTGAGGGGCCGGCGGAAGGTGGCGTCGCGTGCAAAATCGCTTGTTGCCCAAGAAAGCGATCAAATGGTTTCCCGCGCGGACCACCG
>CAYQVL010000360.1:0-2434 GCA_964420825.1 uncultured Sphingomonadaceae bacterium | reverse complement strand
CGAAACGCGCCGAAGATCGTGCCGGGCGCGACCTTGCGATGATCGATGGCAAATCCGGTGACAACCGGGCCGTCGTCGCCGCCGATCAGCGCGCCGAGCCTCATGACCTTTCGGACCGCGGATGCCAGAGCATCGCGCGCAAATTGGCGGTATCGATATCGCGATGCTCGTCTGGGATGATGCCGAGCATCGGACCGATCCGCGTCACGATAGTGCTGACCACCGGCGCGGCGGTCCAGCCCGCGGTCGCCGCGCCGCCGGTGCCGGCGTCGCCTTGGGGTTCGTCGAGCATGATCAGCACGACATATTGGGGATCGTCCATCGGAAAGGCCGCCACGAACGTCGAGACCAGAGCGTTGCGCCGATAGCCGCCCCCGCCGGCCTTTTCGGCGGTGCCGGTCTTGCCGCCGACGCGAAAGCCTTCGGCATCGGCATTGCGGCCCGTGCCTTCCTGGACGATGAGCCGCAGCAAGCCGCGCATCTGATCGCTCGTCGCCTGGCTGAACACGCGTTCGCCCGCAGGGATATCTTCAGGGGCGCGGCGCAGCAGCGTTACGGGCCGGTAAATTCCGCCATTGACCAAGGCGGCGTAAGCGTTGGCAAGGTGGAGCGGCGAAATCGCTATGCCGTGACCATAGCCTGCCGTCATTACCGTCGTTCGCGCCCAGTAGCTCGGCCAGATCGGCCGGCCGCGAACCGGCAGCTCGAAATCCACCGGCTCGTCGAAATGAAGCGAACGAAACACCGCCTGCATCCGCTCGGCGCCAAGCTCGTCGGCGATGCGCGCGGTGACGATATTCGAAGAATGGACAAGCGTTTCTGGGACATTGAGATAGCGGCGCTGGGGATGATCGTCGCGGATCGTGAAGCGGCCAACCTGGAGCGGTACTTCCGCATTATAGCGGCGCGATAAGTCCGTAACGACACGCTCTTCAATCGCTGCCGCCATGGTGATCGGCTTGAAGGCCGAGCCGAGTTCGAAAAAGCCCATCGTCGCCTGATTGAAGCGTGCGCGATCGCTGGCGCTGCTCGCATCATTGGGGTTGAAATTGGGCAGCGACGTCAACGCCAGGAGTTCGCCGGTGTGGACGTCGAGCACGATGCCCGCCGCTCCGACCGCTTCGAAGCGCCGCATCGCGCCCGCAAGTTCGCTCTGCACCGCCGCCTGGACGCGGCTGTCGATCGAAAGCGCGACGGGTTCGCTGCGGTGGCGCGGGTCCATCAAGCGATCTTCGAGCACTGCTTCCATACCGGTAACGCCTCGGCCGTCGAGATTGACCCAGCCAAGGATATGCGCCGCGAGATTGGTTTGAGGGTAGAGCCTCTCGGGCTCACGCAGATATTCCATCGCCGGCTCGCCCAGAGCGTTGACCTCGGCGACCAGTTCGGGGAGCGCGCGGCGTTGCAGGTAGGAAAAGCTGCGACCGGATGTCAGCATTTCGCGATATTGCCCGGTTGTTCGCTCGGGCATCAGCCGGTTGAGCTGCGGCGCCAGCTCCGCCGGATCGCTGAGCAGCTCGTCGGGATGCACGGCGATCGACCAGGCATCGATCGTCCGGGCGAGGGTCACGCCATTGCGATCAACGATATCGGCGCGCGGCGGCTGGTTGCCCAAGGAGCTCGCGGCATAGGCTTCGCCACCAGAACCGATCGTCAGCCAGCCGATCCGCACGGTCACGGCGACGGTTGCAAACAGAAACAGGAGCATCACGACCATCAAGCGCTGATGGACGATCGCCTGCATTTGCCGGCGTAGGCTGACCTTGCGGACTTCGGCCGGCTTGGTGACGAGCCGGCTCATCAGTCTTGACCTCCCTCCTGCTCGCCGGCGGCGCGCATGGCGATGTCGCCGCGCAATTGATCGTCGAGAAAGGCTATACGCTCGGCGTGTCCGCGCCCGTCAGCTTGCTCGGGGACGAGATAGGAAGCCTGCTGGATCCGCGGCGTATCAATATTGTCGCGGGGCGCTTCGAAATCGCGAGAGGGCGCTGCGCGATCACCATCTTTCACAGTGCGCATCGATGCCTGCCGGACCGCAGGCCCTGACGCCGGCGCGACTGCATCGTCGCCAAATAGCGCCGCCAGTTCGACCTCTCCATCGACAAACTGTTGAGCGCCAGGTGCGACCAGCGCAAAATCGAGTCGATTCCAGCGTTCGAGCTGGCTCATCCGGCTGCGCGTTTCGAACTCGGTGTTGAGCGAAAGAATATCGCGTTGTGCTTCGGCGATTTCAGCCTCGACATTCTCAAGCGCGATGCGCTCGGCCGAAACCCGGTAGGAAATCAGATAGCAGGACAGCGCCGCGCAAGCGACCGTCGCCACCCATCCCACCGAACGGAATTTGCGAGTGATCGTCATTGGCTTTCGCTCCTCTCTTGCGGCCAGGCGCCCGCATCGGTGCGCCGCGCGGTGCGCAGCGTGGCCGAACGGGCGC
>CAYQVL010000359.1:0-2445 GCA_964420825.1 uncultured Sphingomonadaceae bacterium | reverse complement strand
GGAATCCGGTTTGTTCGACGAAAACCAAGCCGAACAGTCCTTCGACGGGATCGAGGGTGAGTTGCGCCGCCGACGGTCCGATCGCCACGGTATAGGGCAGCGTCGTCCAGTCGCCGCCAAGGACGAGATCGGACTGGCCGAGGCTGAACCGCGCGACGGCCGTTGCGGCGGAGACGAAGCGCAATTCAACGGTGTCGGACGGCGCGACCGGCGGCGGGCTCTCGTCGGCGATGCCCTGCGGCGGCTGTACGGGGCTTAGCAGCATGGGCGATTCGCCTTGGGCGTCATAGCCATCGGCTATGCGGAACGGGCCGAGCCCGCCGCCGTCGATGAAGATCGCGAGATCGGGCTGGGCGAGCAGCTGGAGAAAATCGACGCGCTGTCGCCGCAGCGTGATTTCGAGGATTTGCGGCGTGACGGCGTTGACGCTGTCGATATCGCCGAGCAGCCGGGCCAGGCGGTTGCGGCTTCCCGGCCGCCGCGCGCTGTGCAACTGGCGGGCGAGTTGACCGGCGGTGAGCGCGGTGCCGTCGTCCCATTCGCGATCGTCGAGCCGGAATATGTAGCTCAGGCCGTCATCGATAACTATCCATCGCCGCGCGAGCGCGGGGACGATTTGGCCCTCCTCGTTGAGCGCGACGAGTCCCTCGGCCGTTTCCGCGAGCAGCAATTCGGCGGCGGGCGTCGGCGGGCTGCGGCTCGGATCGGCAAGATCCGGCGGTTCGCCGATCATGTCGACGCGCACCGGGCCGCTGTCGTCGCCCGAGCAGGCCGCCAGCGCAAGCGGAAGGAGGAGGACTGAAAGTGCGCGTCGCCACATGGCCTCAGCCCATATCGCCTTGGTTCGATTTTGTCGAAGCAAGCCGTGAAGCCGCGTGCGAGCGAAGGTGCAACCGGGCTTCGACAAGCCCAGCGCGACGCAATAGGAGCCGGTCAAAGGAGCCGATACGGCGATGCTCTGGGGCTGCCCGTCGCTGAGCGCGGATGTTTCCGAGGATAACGCGGGGTTCACCTCGCTATTGTTCGGGAGTTTTGGCGGAAAATGCGCGAAGCGCATTTTTTTCCGCCGGAACTGGTGCGGACGGCGGGGCTCGAACCCGCACTCCCTTATGGGAAGCAGATTTTAAGTCTGCAGCGTCTACCGGTTTCGCCACGTCCGCATCGCACAGTGCGTGGCTGTGCGCGGCAATCGGGTCAAGAGGGCATTGCAAGCCCGGCGACGGTCTCAGACGTTGAGACGTTCGCGCATTTCCTTGCCGGGCTTGAAATAGGGAACGCGTTTGGCGGGCACCGATACGGCGTCGCCGGTACGCGGGTTGCGGCCCGTGCGCGCCTCGCGCTCGCGTGTCGAAAAGGCGCCGAAGCCGCGCAGCTCGACGCGACCGCCTTTGGCGAGCTGCTCGACGATGCTCGAGAAAAACGTATTGATCACCCGCTCGACATCCTTGGCCGAGAGGCCGGGATTATCTGCGGCAATTTTCTGTACGAGTTCTGATCTGATCATAATGTGGCTTCCCCCAAAGCCCGGCGGGTTCGTGTTTCCACGATTATATACTGAAACCACCGACAATGCGACCGCGCTATATCTCAATTGCCTTGATGTAGGTTAATGTTTCGGAATCGTTACGATTTCAAGGCGATTGAAGCCCTTATTGCATATTTTGCACTACATTTGGCCCTCAAAGACGGCCTTTTTCGACCAAGCGCACGAAAAAGGGCACAAATCGCCGGCTGGAATACGGCCTCCGGCCGCGACTCGCGTCCCATTTCGGGATTGGCGATCAGGCCTTATCGTCGTCGCCGCCTTCCGCCTTGTCGTCGGCATCGCTATCGGCCTTCTTCTTGGGCTTCGCGGCGGGCTTCTTCTTGGGTTTGGCGGCCTTCTCTTCGGCTGCCGGCTCGTCGCCCTTGTCGGCATCGTCGTCGGCTGTCGGCTTATCGGCCTTGGCCTTTTTCGCAGGCTTGGCCGGAGCTTTTTCCCTGGCTTCGGCTGCGTCCTTGCCGTCGCTCTTCTGTTTGAGCGCTTCGCCGAGAATATCGCCCAAGCTCGCGCCCGAATCGGTCGAGCCATATTGTTTGACCGCCTGCTTCTCTTCGGAAACCTGCAACGCCTTGATCGAGAAATTCGGCTTTTTCGAGCGATCGAACCCGACGACCATCGCGTCGAACTTCTGGCCGACCTGGAAACGGTCGGGCCGCTGCTCGTCGCGATCGCGGCCAAGATCGGCCCGTTTGACGAACCCCGTCGCACCGTCGTCGCCGGCCTGGACGTCAAGCCCTCCGTCGCCGACATTGAGCACCGTCACGGTAACCGTGGCGCCCTTGCGAAGGTCGCCGCTGCCGCCGGTTGCCGGGCCGCCGCGCTCGAGCTGCTTCATGCCGAGGCTGATGCGCTCCTTGTCGGGATCGACATCGAGAACGACGGCTTTGACCGTCTCGCCCTTG
>CAYQVL010000358.1:0-2446 GCA_964420825.1 uncultured Sphingomonadaceae bacterium | reverse complement strand
ACGGCCTCGAAGAATTCCTGCGGATCGAGCGTGCCGGCGATCAGATTTTGTCGGACGTGTTCGTGCAGATTGTCATGCGGGTTATCGTCAGGCGGCACGTGTCTGCTTTCGCCACAATCCGACCGCGTCGATCACCTGCTTTCCCTCCAATCTCCGCTCCGCCCCGGCGAACACCGAATGGGCGACGAGCAGGACGACGACGCCGGCCTCGCGCACCGCGTCTTCAAAGCTGCTCAAGCGAAGATTGACGCGCCCGTCAAGCGTGGCGGGAAGTTTGGCGACATGCGGTTCGACGGCGGCAACGTCGAAACCTTCGTCGGCGAGACGGCCGGCGATCGTCACCGCCGGGCTTTCGCGCAGGTCGTCGACATTGGGTTTGAAGGAGAGGCCGAGACAGGC
Source organism: uncultured Sphingomonadaceae bacterium (assembly GCA_964420825.1). Taxonomy (GTDB): domain Bacteria; phylum Pseudomonadota; class Alphaproteobacteria; order Sphingomonadales; family Sphingomonadaceae; genus Parasphingopyxis. The sequence continues at coordinate 2,047 of CAYQVL010000358.1, read as the reverse complement.
GATTTTATTTGAGCCCGCGGCCTCAGCGGCGGCGCGGATTTTGGCCATCACTGACTCGGGCCGTTCGTCGTTGATCTTGCGCGCCTGCGCCATCAAGCCCGACAATGCGGGGTTTTGCGTGATCAGGAACCACGGATCGACGGCGATGCAATGGCCGCCGACGCCGGGCCCCGGCGAGAGGATGTTGACGCGCGGATGGCGGTTGGCGAGCATGATCGTCTCCCACGGATCGAGACCATGCGCCTCGGCGATATTGGCGACCTCGTTGGCGAAGGCGATATTGACGTCGCGATAGGCGTTTTCGATGAGCTTGACCATTTCGGCGGTCTTGGCGGTGCTGAGAAATATCTCGCCGCGCACGAAGCTCTTATAGAGATCGCGTGCGCGCATCGCATCGGCCGGGGTGATGCCGCCGACGATGCGGTCGTTCTCGACGAGCTCGGTGACCATCCGCCCGGGCAAAATGCGTTCGGGACAATAAGCGACTGCCACCTTGAGCGCCTCGCCATCGACGAGGTCGGGGCGTTCTTCGCGGATGATCGCGGCGACGGTTGCGGTGGCGCCGAGCGGACTCGTCGATTCGAGAATGACGAGATTGCCGGGTTCGAGAACCCGGGCGGTGGCGTGCGCGGCGGCTTCGACATAGGTCATGTCGGGCGATTTGTCGGCTTGGATCGGCGTCGGCACGGCGATGATGAAGGCATCGGCGGGCTGCGGCTCGAGATGTGCGGTGAGCCGTCCGCTCTCGACCGCGCCGCGGACGAGCAGATCGAGATCGGGCTCGGCGAAATGCGCGCGCGCGCCGTTGAGCTCTTCGACGATATGCGGATTGATGTCCGAGCCCTTGACCTTGAACCCCGCGCGAGCGAGCGTCGCGGCGGTCGGCAGCCCGATATAACCGAGCCCGACAACGCAGATCGTTTGCGACCTATCGGCCATGTTTCATCGCCTCCAATATACGCGGCGCGGCCGTGCCGTCGCCATAGGGATTGCTGATCGCGCTGACGCGCGCATATTCCGAAGGATCGTCGAGCAGAATTTCGGCTTCGGCGACGATGCGATCGGGATCGGTGCCGACGAGCCGGCAGGTGCCCGCTACAATCGCTTCGGGGCGTTCGGTGACATCGCGCGTTACAAGCACCGGCTTGCCGAGTGCGGGGGCTTCCTCCTGAATACCGCCCGAATCCGAGATCAGCAGATGCGCGCGGTCCATCAGATAGACGAAGGGCAGATAGTCCTGCGGCGCGATCAGATGGACGCCTTGGGTGTCGGCAAGCACGGCGTTGGCGGCGCGCTGGACATTTTCGTTGAGGTGCACGGGATAGACGATCTCGACATCGCCGCGCCGCGCCAGCCGCGCGAGCGCCTCACACATACGCTCAAGTCCGCCGTCGAAATTCTCGCGGCGGTGGCCAGTGACGACGATAAGTTTTTTCGAGGGGTCGAGAAAACCGAACTGCGCATCGAGCGCGGCTTTTTGGTCGCGGTCGCCATGGAGCGTCGCGACGACAGAAAGCAGCGCGTCGATAACGGTGTTGCCGGTGACGACGATATGGCCGGGCGGCACGCCTTCGTCGAGCAGCGCGTCGCGTGACGTTTCGGTCGGTGCGAACAGCCAGCGCGAAAGCATGTCGATAGTTCGCCGATTCATCTCTTCGGGCCAGGGCGCGTGCATATCGCCTGTGCGCAGCCCCGCCTCGACATGGCCGACCGGGATCTGCGCGTAGAACGCCGCCAGCGCCGCTGCCATCGCGCTCGTCGTATCGCCATGGACGAGCACTGCGTCAGGCCTTTCGCGCTCGAGATGTGGCGCGAGGCCTGACAGCGTTGCGACGGTTACATCGGTCAGGCTCTGCCCCGCGGTCATGATATCGAGATCGATATCGGGCGGGACGGCAAACAATTCGAGCACAGAATCGAGCATTTCGCGATGCTGCCCGGTGACGCAAACAACCGTCTCGAACGCCGGATCGGCGCGAAACGCCTTGACGACGGGCGCCATCTTGATCGCTTCAGGGCGCGTACCGAAGACGATGAAAAGCTTCAT
>CAYQVL010000357.1:0-2449 GCA_964420825.1 uncultured Sphingomonadaceae bacterium | reverse complement strand
CGTTCAGACGCACTCGTTTTCTTCGGCGCCACGGGCGATCTGGCCTACAAGAAGATATTTCCCGCCCTGCAGGCGCTGATCCGGCATGGCGATCTGGACATGCCGATCATCGGAATGGCCCGGGCCGGGTGGACGCTGGACAAGCTGCGCGAGCGTGCGCGCGACAGCCTTGAGCAGAATGGCGGCGTCGATGCCGCCGCGTTCGCCAAAATGTCGGCGCAACTCAAATATGTTGACGGCGATTACGGCGATCCTGCGACTTACGAGCGTCTGAAACAGGCCTTGGGCGGCGCCGCGCGACCGCTGCATTATCTTGCGATACCTCCGAGCATGTTCGGTGCCGTGGTGCACGGGCTGGCCAAATCCGGCTGCGACGATGGCGCACGCGTCATCGTCGAGAAGCCGTTCGGGCGCGACCTCGCCTCGGCGCAGGCGCTCAACCGCACGCTTCACGAGGTCTTCGAGGAATCATCGGTTTTCCGGATCGATCACTACCTGGGCAAGGAGGCGGTGCAGAACCTGCTGTATTTCCGCTTCGCCAATGCCTTCCTCGATCCGATCTGGAACCACCATTACGTCGACAATGTGCAGATCACGATGGCGGAGAATTTCGGCGTGCAGGGTCGTGGCGCCTTCTACGAAGAAGTCGGCACGATCCGCGACGTGGTGCAGAACCATTTGCTGCAGGTGATTGCGCTGCTGGCGATGGATGCGCCGGTCGGACACGATCCGGAGTCGGTGCGCGTCGAAAAGCAGCGGCTGTTTCGCGCCATGCGGCCAATCGATCCGGCCTGCGTGGTGCGCGGTCAATTTCGCGGCTATCGCGACGAAAACGGTGTGGCGGCGGATTCGCAGGTCGAAACCTTCGCCGCGCTCTGCCTGCACATCGACACCTGGCGCTGGGCCGGTGTGCCGTTCTACATCCGCGCCGGCAAACATTTGCCGGTCACCATTACCGAAGTCATTGTGAATCTTAAGCGCCCGCCGCTGGCCATCTTCGACGAGATCAGCTCGGCGGCTTCGAACTATTTCCGCTTCCGGCTCAGCCCGGAGGTGGTGATATCGGCCGGTGCGCGGGTTAAGCGGCACGGCGAGAAAATGCGCGGCGAGCCGGTAGAGCTGATCGCTCGCCATGAGCCGCTCAGCGAACAATTGCCGTATGAGCGCCTGCTGCGCGATGCGATGCGCGGCGATTCATCGCTGTTCACACGCGATGACAGCGTCGAAGCCGCATGGCGGGTCATCGACCCGGCACTTGGCGCAGACAAACCGGTGCAGGAATACAGGAAGGGCAGTTGGGGACCACCCGCTGCCGCGGACATCGTGGTCAGCGACAAAGGCTGGCACAATCCAAAACCTGAGGAGACGTCACCATGCTGACACCTCATGTTCACGCGCACCCCAAACCAACGCCAACAACCACTTTGCAGGAATAGCCATGAAACCGACCCGACAATTGCACGAACTCGGCCAGAGCCTGTGGCTCGACAACATCACCCGAACGTTGCTCGATAGCGGCACGCTCAGCCGGTATATCCGCGATTATTCGATCACTGGTCTAACCTCGAACCCGACCATCTTTGACGGGGCGATCGGCGGCGGCGATGTCTACGATGCCGGAATCCGCGAGAAGGTGGCGGATGGAAAATCCGGCGAAACCCTGTTCATCGAATTGGCGCTGGAGGATCTTTGCCGCGCCGCCGACCTGTTCCGGCCGGTATTCGACGCCAGCGATCACATCGACGGATGGGTCTCGATGGAAGTCTCGCCGCTGCTCGCCGGTGATACCGATGGCAGCATCGAGGCCGCCCGGCAAATTCACCGACAGGCCGATCGGCCGAACCTGTTCGTCAAGATTCCGGGCACCCCGGAGGGTATTCCGGCGATCGAGGAATCGATCTTCGCCGGCGTGCCCATCAATGTCACCCTGCTGTTCTCGCGCGAGCACTATCTCGCCGCCGCCGAGGCCTATCTGCGCGGTATCGAGCGCCGCATTGCCGCCGGGCTCGATCCGCGGGTGGGCTCGGTCGCCTCGCTGTTCGTCAGCCGCTGGGACGTGGCGGTCAAGGACAAGGTGCCCGCGGAGCTTCGCAACACGCTCGGCATCGCCATTGGCGGCCGCACCTATCGCGCCTATCGCGAGCTTCTTGCATCGCCGCGATGGCGCTCGCTTGCCGACGCCGGCGCGCGCCCGCAGCGCCTGCTTTGGGCGAGCACCGGCACCAAGGATCCCGACGCGTCGGACACGCTTTATCTCGAAGCACTGGCCGCGCCCGACACAATCGACACCATTCCCGAAAAGACCCTGCTGGCGTTCGCCGAAAGGGGAAGGCTCAGCGGTCCGATGGCTGTCGACGGCGGTGACGCCGAGGAAGTGCTGGCACGCATCGCAAGCGCCGGCATCGACATCGACGCGCTGGCGGCGAGGTTGCAACAGGAAGGCGCGCAA
>CAYQVL010000356.1:0-2460 GCA_964420825.1 uncultured Sphingomonadaceae bacterium | reverse complement strand
CTCGCTAAATGGATGGTCGAGCTTAGCGCGAGCGACGGCGAAAATCCAGCGGCCATCGCGCACCGCGAGGCGCTTGTCGCCGGGATCGAGGCTCGCCGGTCTAAGTGGCGTTTGCGATTATATTCGGCGAGGGAGTCGGCGGTCATGGGCTAATCGGCCCGCCCCGCCAAGGCATCGCCATTCGGGCGTACGGGGGAGAAGAGGCTGCCGTCCGGGGACAGTACGCCCAAAACGCCTTCCGTCGATCATAGCTGTGAGACGGGCTTCGACAAGCTCAGCGCTGACGGTCGTGGGTAGCACCTTGTTCATCACGCGCCCTTTCGCTTGCCTGCACTCTTCTGCGCGGCGGGTTTATCATCGCCGACTGACTTCTTCAGCGCCGCCATCAGATCGATGACATTGCCGCCCCTGGCCGCGCAGCCGTCGTCGATGTCGCGGAAAAGCTTTCATCCTCGCGGACCTCGTCTGCATGGCGCATGGCTCCGCGCGCGAACCGCTTGCCGCCGCGCCGGCGACGCGATAGCCTCCGCCGATGAAACACTTTGCCTTGCTCGCCTTGTTCCCGCTCGCCGCCTGCACGCCCGAGACCCCCGCCCCGTCCGGGTTCGCAGCCGCCGACGCCGCGCCCGCCGCGCGCTTCTTCGACCGGCTGTCCGATCTGTGCGGCCGGGCGTTTGCCGGACGCCTCGTGTCGTCCGACGAGGCCGATATAGAAATGGCGGGCGAACCTATGGTCATGCATGTGAGGACATGCAGCGAAGACGAAATTCGCATCCCGTTCCATATCGGCACCGATCGCTCGCGAACCTGGGTGATCAGCCGCACGGCGACCGGCCTGCGCCTCAAACACGATCACCGCCACGAGGACGGCAGCGAAGACGCGGTCAGCCAATATGGCGGCGACACAGTCTCGGCAGGCAGCGCGCAGCGGCAGGAATTCCCCGCCGACGATTTTTCGAAGGCGCTGTTCGAGCGCGAAGGCCTCGCAGTCTCGACGGCCAATGTCTGGGCGATGGAGGTCGATCCCGGCAGCGCTTTCGCATATGAACTGCGACGAACCGAGCGTTTCTTCCGCGTCGAATTCGATCTCGCCACGCCCGTCGCGACGCCGGACGATCCGTGGTGATATAGCGCGCGCAAATGGCTTGCCCCGGCACAAACCCCTGCCTATATAGCCCCTGTCTTTCTCTACATCGGTAACGTTGCAGAGGCTGGTTCCGGAAGGGGCCGGCGACCGGAAGTTGTGTTATAAGGAGCCCCATGGCCGATATTGCCGCCATCACGCGATTGATCGAACCCGAGGTCGAAAAGCTCGGCTTCGCACTCGTGCGCGTCAAGATGACGAGCGGCGAAGACGGGCCGGTGCTCCAGATCATGGCCGAGCGCCCCGATACACGGCAGCTGACGCTCGACGAATGCGGGACGATCTCGCGGGCGATTTCCGAACCGCTCGACGCCGCCGACCCGATCGACGGCGGTTACCGGCTCGAAATATCCTCGCCGGGCATCGACCGGCCGCTGACCCGGCTGACCGACTATGACGACTGGGCCGGGCACGAGGCGCGGATGAGCCTCGTCGCGCCGGTGATGGACCGCAAGCAGCTGACCGGGACATTGCTCAGACGCGAGGGCGAGGCGATCACCATCGATTCGCGCAAGCACGGAGAAATGACCGTCGATTTCAAGAATATTCACGCGGCCAAATTGCTGCTCACCAACCGTCTCATCAAGGAAACCGCGCCGCTCGAAGCCGAGGGCGCCGATACGATCACCGAGGAAGGATAACCGCCATGGCCACCGCCATTTCCGCCAACAAGGCCGAGCTGCTCGCCATCGCCGACGCCGTCGCGCGCGAGAAGATCATCGATCGCTCGATCGTCATCGAAGCGATGGAGGACGCGATCCAGCGCGCCGCGCGCGCGCGCTATGGCGCCGAGAACGACATCCGCGCCAAGATCGACACCGAGAGCGGCGACCTGCGCCTGTGGCGCGTCGTCGAAGTCGTCGAAGAGGTCGACGATCATTTCAAGCAGGTCGATCTGAAAGGCGCGCAGAAGCTCGACGCCAAATCCGTGGTCGGCGATTTCATCGTCGATCCGCTGCCGCCGATCGAATTCGGCCGGATCGCCGCGCAGGCGTCGAAGCAGGTGATCTTCCAGAAGGTCCGCGAAGCCGAGCGCGAGCGGCAATATGAGGAATTCAAGGACCGCGCCGGCGAGATCATCACCGGCGTCGTCAAGCGCGTCGAATTCGGCCATGTCGTCGTCGATCTCGGCCGCGCCGAGGGCGTCATCCGCCGCGACGCGCAGATCCCGCGCGAAATCGTTCGCGTCGGCGACCGCATCCGCTCGCTGATCATGAAGGTCGTGCGCGAAAATCGCGGCCCGCAGATCTTCCTGTCGCGCGCGCACCCTGATTTCATGCGCAAATTGTTCGCGCAGGAAGTCCCCGAGATTTACG
>CAYQVL010000355.1:0-2470 GCA_964420825.1 uncultured Sphingomonadaceae bacterium | reverse complement strand
GTTCCTCGCCGACGAGGCCAAAGCCGGGCGCTCGAAGCCCGTCGTCGGCTTCATCGCCGGGCGTACCGCGCCGCCGGGCCGCCGCATGGGCCACGCCGGGGCGATCGTCTCGGGCGGCAAAGGCGGCGCCGACGACAAGATCGCCGCGATGGAGGCCGCCGGCATTGCGGTTTCGCCAAGCCCGGCGGCACTCGGCACAACGCTCGCGAATTTAATCAAGGGTTGATAGAGTCGCACTTCAACGCCAGATCGGGTGGGTCGCGCGCGCTTAGGATAGCATTCATGGGTTTTGAGGGTATGGACTTCTCCGGAATAGAAGGGGTCAGTCCGTCTTTCGCCGAGGCACTCTACCGGCGTTATCGCGACGATCCCGACAGCGTTGAATCGAGCTGGAAGAGCTTGTTCGAAGGCCTTGAGGTAACTGCCGGCGGTCCCAGCTGGCAGCGCCCCAACTGGCCCGTCGGCGTCACCGACGATCTGACCGCCGCGCTTGACCCGACGCAGATGACGATCGTGTCCAAGCGTTCGTCGGTCGCATCTCCTTCCTATTCGCGGCCAACGCTTACATCCGACGAGATCGAGCGCGCCGCGGGCAATTCGATCCGTGCGATGATGCTGATCCGCACCTATCGCGTCCGCGGCCATCTCGCCGCCAATCTCGATCCCTTGGGGCTCCACAAGCGCGAGCTGCCCGCAGACCTTACGCCCGAATTTCACGGCTTTGCCGAGGACGAGCTCGATACGCCCGTCTATCTCGGCGGCGCGCTCGGGCTTCAGAGCGCCACGGTGAACGAGCTGGTCGCGATCCTGCGGGAGAATTACTGCGGGCCCGTCGGCCTCGAATATATGCATATCAACGACCTCGAGGAGCGGCGATTCCTGCAGGAGCGGATGGAGGGCAAGGAAAGCTCCATCCAGTTCACCAAGAGGGGAAAGAAGGCTATCCTCGCCAAGGTTATCCAGTCCGAGCAATGGGAAAACTATCTCGGCAAGAAATATGTCGGCACCAAGCGCTTCGGGCTCGATGGCGGCGAATCGATGGTCCCGGCGCTCGAGGCGGTCATCAAATGGGGCGGCGTTGACGGCGTCCGCGAGATCGTTTTCGGAATGTCGCATCGCGGGCGGCTTAATGTGCTCGCCAACGTCATGGCCAAGCCCTTTCGCGCGATCTTCCATGAATTCGCCGGCGGCGCCTCAAATCCCGAGCATGTCGGCGGTTCGGGCGACGTCAAATATCATCTCGGCACCTCGACCGACCGTGAATTCGACGGAATCGCAGTGCATATGTCGCTGGTCCCCAACCCTTCGCATCTCGAGGCCGTCGATCCCGTCGTGCTCGGCAAGACGCGTGCCGCCCAGGTGATCCGCGAGGATCTCGGAGAGCACAGGGAAGTGCTGCCGGTGCTGCTGCATGGCGACGCCGCCTTCGCCGCGCAGGGCATCGTCGCCGAATGCTTCGGTTTTTCGGGTATCCCCGGATACAATACCGGCGGTTGTATCCATTTCGTCATCAACAACCAGATCGGTTTTACGACAAGCCCGCAATTCGCGCGCTCCTCGCCCTATCCGTCGGATGTCGCGAAAATGGTCCAGGCGCCGATCCTTCACGTCAATGGCGACGATCCCGAGGCGGTGACCTTCGCCTGCAAGCTCGCCGTCGAGTTCCGCCAGACCTTTCGCCGCGATGTCGTCATCGACATGTGGTGCTATCGCCGCTTCGGTCATAATGAGGGCGACGAGCCGAGCTTTACCCAGCCGGTCATGTACAGGGCGATCAAGAACCATCCGAAGGTCTCGAAGATCTATGGTGAACGGCTTTGCATCGAGGGCGTGGTCGATGAGGCGTGGATCGAGGAGACGACCAAGCAGTTCAATACGCTGCTCGACGAGGAATTCGAGGCCGGCCAGAGCTATCTGCCCAACAAGGCCGACTGGTTCGGAGGGCGCTGGGAGGGCCTCGGCATGCCCCCCGATTCCGAAACCGCCCGCCGCGGCATCGTTTCCGGGGTCGAAGAGGAGACGCTACGCACGATCGGCGACGTGTTGACGACGGTCCCCGAAGAGGTGAATATCCACAACACGCTCGGCCGCATCCTCAAGGCCAAGCGCAAAATGTTCGAGACCGGCGAAGGCTTCGACTGGGCGACCGCCGAGGCGCTCGCCTTCGGAACCTTGCTCAACGACGATTACAACGTTCGGCTTTCAGGGCAGGATTCGGGGCGCGGCACCTTCAGTCAGCGCCATGCCGAATGGTATGATCAGGAAACCGCCGAGCGCTATACGCCGCTCGGAACCGTTCCCGGCGGCCATTTCACCGTGCTAAACAGCCCGCTTTCAGAATTTGGCGTGCTCGGCTTCGAATACGGCTATGCGCTGGCCGACCCCAAGGCGCTCGTGCTCTGGGAAGCGCAGTTCGGCGACTTCGCCAATGGCGCGCAGGTGATGATCGACCAGTTCATCGCCAGCGGCG
>CAYQVL010000354.1:0-2470 GCA_964420825.1 uncultured Sphingomonadaceae bacterium | reverse complement strand
ACCTCGGGGCCCGCCGGACGCGGCGGGCCCCTTTTTTCTGCCCGCAGGCAAGGAGGTTCCATGGAGAGCGCAGCTTCCGAGATCGCGCGCCGACTCGCCCGCGAGGCCGAGGCGGTCTGCCGTCACTACCTGCCCAACGGCCGCCGGCAGGGCCGCTACTGGATCGTCGGCGACATCGACAACTCGCCCGGGCGCAGTCTCTATGTCCGGCTGACAGGGCCCGCATCCGGACCCGGCGCGGCGGGCAAATGGACGGATGCCGCCACGTCCGAGCATGGCGACCTGCTCGACCTCATCCGGGTCAATCTGCGTCTCTCCTCGCTCGCCGACGCGCTGGACGAGGCGCGGCGGTTCCTAAGCCTGCCGCGACCCGATCCGCCATCGCGGGAGCCCCGAACATCGGTTCCGACCGGTTCATCGGAGGCGGCGCGGCGACTCTGGGCCATGGGGCGGCCGATCGCGGGCACGCTGGCGGAACGCTATCTCGCGGAACGCGGCATCGTCGGCGTGGATGCCATCGGCGCGCTCCGCTTCCACCCGCGCTGCTATTACTGGCGCGAGGATCGCCCCGACAGTGATCCGGAAACGTGGCCTGCGCTGCTCGCCAAGGTCACCGACGCCGAGGGCGCGCTCACCGGCCTCCACCGTACCTGGCTCGATCCGGCAACGGCCGGCAAGGCGCCGGTCGACCCGCCGCGCAAGGCGTTGGGCCTCCTGCTCGGCCACGGCGTGCGCATCGGCGAGAATGCCGATCTGATCGCCGCCGGGGAAGGGCTCGAGACCATGCTGGCGCTGCGCATGGCGTTGCCCGGGCTTCCCGTCATCGCGGCGCTCTCCGCCAATCACCTCGCAGCGCTGATCCTGCCGCCCGGCCTTAGGCGCCTCTACATCGCGGTCGATTCCGACACGGCGGGCCGACACGCGGCGGACCGTCTGGCCGAGCGCGCGGGCGCAGGCGGGATCGAGGCCATCCGGCTCACCTCCCGGCTCGAGGACGTCAACGAGGATCTGCGCGCGTTCGGACGCACTGAGCTGCGGGCGCATCTGCGGCCGCAGCTCGCGCCGGAAGACGTCGGACGATTGCTGCCGTCGAGCACGCGCTGATCGACTGCAAGGCGGGTGTCCAGGTCGGATCAGTCGCGGATTTCCAATCCATCAGAGCCGCGCCTTGCGGCCTTCCAAGAGGGGCGAGACGGAGCGGAGCCCGCCCGGTCCGGCAACGGCTACGGCGTCACCGTTTTCCGCCGCCGGCCCGCGAGCGGTCCGGCTTTGCATCGCGAGGCAAAACGGCGCCGCCTCTGCCGTCCTCCGCTTCGCTCCGGCCGCCGCGAGGGCGCGGCGGTGCAGGCCCGGACGGCCCCCGCTTTCCTTATCGCCCGGGAAGGCCGCGAGAGGCGCGGGCTTCCGGATCAGGAGACCCGCCATGACCGACCACGCCGACACCCACGCCCGCTCCTCGACCGCCATGGTCCTCGACGAACTGCAACTCTACGGCTACCGCCCCTTCGCGGGCGAGCCCGACCCGCGGCCGCTGCCCGAGGCCGACGCCCTGCAGGGCGCGCTCGCCGACATCTTCGACGCCATTGTCGCGACGCTCGCCGACACGCGCCTTGAACCCGACCTTGAAGACCTGCTCTGGTCGACGACGAACGTCTTCCACCGCATGGCGGCCCGGGTCGACCGAGAACTCGACACCAACGAGCAGGCGCAGAAGCGCTCCCAGCGCGAGCAGGACGGATCCGAAGTCCGTTCGGTCGAACTCGAGGAGCTGACCGCGCTGGGCATCACGCTGATCGAACGGCGCAACGCCTACGAGCTGATGCGCGACATCGCCGCCGACCTATTCGAGGCGCATCTCGGTCAGACCTGGCATCCGCGCTCGGGCTCGCACACCAGCCGCCGCACATTGACCTCCGCGTTGATCGACAGCCGCGACTACCTCGCCGCCAAGCGCCGCACTGAGATCGAACCGCTCATGCCGGCGGGCACGAAGATCGCCTTCACAGGCGGCGCCGAGTGCAACGACGTCCAGGCCATCTGGACCGCGCTCGACCGGGTCCGCGCCAAGCATGCCGACATGGTGCTCCTGCACGGCGGATCGCCTAAGGGCGCCGAGAAGATCGCCGCGCGCTGGGCCGACAATCGCAACTGCCCGCAGATCGTCTTCAAGCCCGACTGGACGCGCCACGGCAAGGCCGCCCCGTTCAAGCGCAACGACCAGCTCCTCGACACGGTGCCGATCGGGCTGATCGTGTTCCCAGGCTCAGGTATCACCGACAATCTCGCCGACAAGGCGCGGGCCATGGGCGTGCCGCTCTACGATTTCCGCAGCCGCAAGCCGGGCGCATCGTGACCGGTGATGCGCTCAGCGCATCGCGTGCGCACGCGCCGGAGCGTTCCGGCGCGCGCCGACTTTCGCTATACTTCAATCGCGCCGTGGCGGTGGTGGAGGCGCGCCTCTCGCAAGGAG
>CAYQVL010000353.1:0-2503 GCA_964420825.1 uncultured Sphingomonadaceae bacterium | reverse complement strand
GAACTCCCCGATGGTCTGGACCTGATCGCCGTGCCCGGCGGCTTTTCTTATGGCGATTATCTTCGCTCGGGCGCGATCGGTGCGAAATCGCCGATCATGCGCGAGGTGAAAAAGGCCGCAGACCGCGGTGTCGCTTTGCTCGGTATCTGCAACGGCTTCCAGATTCTTACCGAGACCGGGCTGCTTCCCGGGGCACTGTTGCGCAACGCGGGTATCCGCTTCGTCTGCCGCGATGTCGGGCTGACCGTCGCGTCGAGCCGGACGGCGTTCACCAGCGCCTATGCGGCGGGCGAGACCATCACCATTCCCGTAGCGCATCATGACGGCAATTATTTCGCCGACGACGAGGCGCTCGACCGCCTCGAAGGAGAAGACCGCATCGCCTTTCGTTATGCCGAGAATTGTAACGGCTCGGCGCGCGACATTGCCGGAATCGTCAACGAAGCGGGCAATGTTCTGGGCATGATGCCGCATCCCGAACGGATGATCGAACCTGCTCATGGCGGCACCGATGGACGGCGGCTGTTCAGTGGCCTTGTTGCAGCGCTAGCCTGAGCCGGCGTCATAGCGGATCGAGCCTTCAGATCTTTGCCCGAAACGGCGTAAAGGCCGTGCCCTCGTCATATACGTCGAGCCCCTCGCGGCGTTTGAGCCAACCGACCGCGACATAGGTTACAGGCGTCAGGAGAGCTTCCCAGCCGACCTTGAGGGCCCAGTTGGTAACCATCACCGTAATCACCAGCGCATCGGGCCACACGCCCCAGAAGGCGAGCGGGTAGAAGATTGCACTGTCGACGCCCTGCCCGACGACCGTAGAGCCTATCGTTCGGGTCCACAGATATCGTCCCTGCGTCCAGACCTTCATCTTTGCCATGACGAAACTGTTGACGAACTCGCCCGCCCAAAAGGCGACGATCGAGGCGAAAACGATGCGCGGAACCTGGCCGAAAACAGCCTCATAGGCCCCCTGCCCTCCCCAGCTCGCATCTGGCGGCAGCACCACGACGACCCAGCTCATCGCCGCCATGAACAGCATCGCCGCGAAGCCCGCCCAGATGGCGCGGCGCGCGCGCGCATAGCCGTAAACCTCGGTCAGCACGTCGCCGATCACGTAGGAAAGTGGGAAGAACAAAATGCCCGCGCCGAATGCATAGGCGCCGATAACCGGCAGATCGAGGCTCGCAACCTTGCCTGCACCGATGACGTTGGAAAGCAGCAGGATGACCACGAAGGCGGCCATCACGAAATCGAAATGGCGCAGCGGCCGGCCACTAATTGCCGACCCCTCGATGCGCTCGATCGCTCCCTCGCTCATTACCCATTTCTGCCCGAGCGCGCGCTTGCAATCCAGCACGATTTGTCGTGTTACGCGCAACGCAATGGTCTATTCGATCTTCACCTCGATGAAAGTGTTCAGCGATCGCTGGGTCGGCAGCCCGACACTGAACGCCTATGGGCTTCACAGGAAGCGACTCAAAACCGCACAGGCGTTCGCGAGCTTCCGGCGTTTGCAAACCGTGCGTGTACGCTCGGCAGCCGAAGCCGAGTTGCGCGATCAAGGCTGTGTCGCGATCGAAAATTTCCTGCCGGGCCAGGATTTCACCGCGCTGCATGAAGAGGTGACGAGGGCCGTCGCGAACGCCGCGGCGGCCGATCCCCCGCCTCCGAAACCCGAAGTCTGGGGCTTTGGCGATATCGAGCGGCACGACTGGGGGTTCGACCGCTTCGACGGCAGCACGCTCAACCGGTTTATCGAACCCGGCACGCTGGCGACCGCGCTGGCCGATCGCCGCTCGCTCAAACGGCTGTCGCGGATCGTCACCGGGCGCAAGCATCGCCCCGGCCGGGTGCTGATTTACCAAACGATCAACGGCGACGATTGCGAAGTGCCCGATCACCAGCGCGCGTTCCACCGCGATACCTTCTTCAACGCACTCAAATACTGGTTTTTCCTCGATCCCGTTCGCGCCGAGGACGGCCCGATGACCTATATCCCCGAAAGCCACAAATTAACGGCGCGGCGCATCGCATGGGAAGAAGCCCGCGCCGAGGCCGCCGTAGCGGCGCGCATGGCGGGAAACCGCACCGGCATGACCGGCTCGTTCCGCATCGCCGAAGAGGAAATCTCCCGTCTCGGCCTGCCCCCACCCAAGGCCTTTATCGTTCCCGCCAACACGTTGATCGTCGCCAACGTCTTCGGCTTTCACCGCCGCGGCGATGCCGAGCCAGGCACGGCCCGGCTCGCGCTCTATGGCAACCACCGGCCGCAGCCTTTTATTCCCTTCGGGTCCTAGCTACAGAGGGGCGGCGCGCGCCCGTAGCTCAGCTGGATAGAGCACGAGACTTCTAATCTTGAGGCCGCAGGTTCGACTCCTGCCGGGCGCGCCAAATTCCGCCACCTCCACGCTTTGTTAGCGAAAAGCTGCGATAGGAATTTAACACAATTCAGCAAGCGATTGCGATCGCCATAAGGGAGTTCTAGGCGGAAAATGAAGCTTTTCAT
>CAYQVL010000352.1:0-2537 GCA_964420825.1 uncultured Sphingomonadaceae bacterium | reverse complement strand
CTCGTCAGGCTCATAACCTGAAGGTCGTTGGTTCAAATCCAACCCCCGCAACCAACAAGTAATTATAAAATATAACGAATTTTCCCTGCTGTTTTCAGCGGGTTTTTTTGCGTTCGTCGGATGCCGCTCTCCTTGTCGCGGCGAAGCCATGGGCCGCCGAAAGCCGGCGCTCGCGATGCACCTGATCGCTGGGCGGTGCGTTCTTCGCCAATCAATCAACCATCATGAAGGAGCCGGACTCTAACTCTGACTGGTAACAATCAGGGGAGCACGTCAGGAGCAAGACAGCGTGCGCCCCGCTTTTTATTTCCGCCGGGCCCGGCAGCTTCCGCTCGCGGATGGAGCGTTCGACCTATGGCGGGTCCGCAATCGTCGGCAGTTTGCGCGCGTCGCGGGGAGTTGATCGAGATTAGCTTTCTGTCGCATGCTCGTAACGGCTTGTCGTAAAAAAACGCCCGGTAGGGCTGTTGTCTGAGGTTCACGCAACCGGTTGGATATTGTCTCGTTGACTGCATGACGGTTTACCCCGCCAGAATTATTTAGAGGAGACTATCCCATGCGCATTTCCATGATCACCCTTGCCGCCGCCGCGATGGTGGTAATCGCCGGTCCTGCTTTGGCGGCGCCACCCAGCCACGCCCCCGCATGGGGCCAGCGTGCTCATCAGGCGCAGTTTCAACAGGCCGCCTATCGCCGCGATCGTGATCGCGATCATTACCGTGGCCGCACGTGGCGCGGAAACGACGGCCGCTATCGCTGTCGGCGGGAAGACGGCACCGTCGGGCTTCTGATCGGCGGCGCCGCCGGCGCATTGCTCGGCCGCGAAATCGATGGCGGTCGCGATCGCACGGTCGGCACGATCGTCGGCGCGGGCGCGGGCGCATTGCTCGGTCGCGAAATCGACCGCGGCGATGCGCGCTGCGAATAGGCCGAAAGCCTCAAAAGGCCCTCGCCGGGATTTCCAGCGAGGGCCTTTTTCGTCAGGCGACGGGGATGAGCACTTCGTTGCGGCGCATCGCCCCGGGAATGAAGGGCGAATTGTAAAAGGCGTATTCGGGCGGCCCGGCGGGATCGAGCCCATTGGCCGCCATCCATTCGCGCAATTCGCCGGTATGCTCAGCGAGCATGGCGTCGTCGATCGTTCCTGAAAAGCGGATAGCGGCAAGCTTGCGGGCCGGGATTTCGACGATCTCGACGCCGGAGGACGGCATCGGTAAGGTTGCGCGGGTCCAGCGCGAGGGCATTGCAAAGCGCGTCAACCAGCCCTGATCGTCGCCGGGGCACGAAAGCACCGGCGCCGTCATCGCGATCTTCGGCCCGGGCCGCGACCGCGCGAATATATAATCGGAAAGCACGCGAAATCCGTTGCCGAGCGCGGTCTCGCGCTGGCCGCTTTGGCTGGTTTGCGCGACCAGCAGCGCCGGATAGTCGCGCAGCGCCAGCCGGCCCTCGTCGATCAGCAGGTCATATTCGGGTTTCTCGCTATTGCGCTCGTTGAGATAATAGGCTGCGGCCGCGACCGCCGCCGTTCCCGCCGCCGCCGCCGCAATCCATCGCGCCTTGCCCATTTCGGCCCCTGCCTTTCGATGCTGACTATCTGTCCGGCCGGCATAGCAGACGCCGGTCAAAATGAGTCAGAGAAATTGCCGGGGCCTCGCAATCCGGTAGGCGCACGATGAAAAGGGCTTGACCGCGTGGCCGGTAAGGACCGAGTGACCGGCGATGACAGATGCCCGCTATATCGATCCGAGCCGCACCACTTTCGAAGCGTTCAAGGCACTCGACCGCGATCGTCCGATCGCCATGCTCAACCTCGTCGCCTTCAACGCCAAGGCCGCCTATCCCGAAGGTCACGCCCTCGCGGACAAGGGGCTGACCGGTGCCGAGGCCTATGCCAATTACAGCCGCGAGAGTGGTCCCGTCTTCGAGCGCGTGGGCGGTACGGTGATCTGGTCGGGGCAACCCGAAGCGATGGTGATCGGGCCCGATGACGAACATTGGGACGCTGCCTTTGTCGCGCGCTACCCCGATGCGCATGCCTTTCTCGAAATGGTCTCCGATCCCGACTATCGAAAAGCCGTGGTCCATCGTCAGGCGGCGGTCGCGACCTCGCGTCTGTTACGCACCAGACCGCGCGAAGCCGGCAAAAGCTTCGCCTAGAAGATCCCGCCGCCGATCCACAGGCGGGCGATGCCGATGGCGATGATCACGATGTTGAAATTGCGCCCGCCATTGCTGTGCGAGAGCAGGCCGAGGATGAGGCCGACCCCGGCGATGGGCAGCATGATCCAGTTCATCCAGCCGAATGGCGGCACCAGCCCCGGCAGCATCAAAAGCGCGGCGAAGAGCCCGACGATGATCGAGACGATATTGAGCATTTGACCTCCCTAAGGCTGGCGACCGCGGCTCGCTGTATTGTTCACCTAATACGCCACTATTCCGGTTGCAAGGCCGATAGGCCATAGCGGCTGCCGGGTCGCGATGACGAGAATGGCGATGGCGGCGTCCATGTCAGCGAAACCGGCGGCAATCCGGCC